>NZ_SORI01000028.1 GCF_004366815.1 Aminivibrio pyruvatiphilus
GACGAAGGACCTGAAGCTGCACCATGCGACGATCACCATGGATCCCGCGACCCACAACCCCGTGGACAAGGATGGCGTGGTGCTGATCGCCAAGGGAGGCAAGGGACAGTTCTTCACGAAGATCAAGCCGTAGACCGGCAGACTGTAGATTCGGAAAATACAGTATACCGAAAAACGCAAATATGCTATAGTTGGAACTGATGAGGGCGAACCCCCGTTCGCCCTCATCAATACGTGAAAGGGGTGATCCGTCTTTGGCGACGCTGATCCAGCAGATCATCAACGGCCTTTCCCTGGGGTCGGTCTACGCACTTATCGCCGTTGGCTATTCTCTCGTGTATTCCATCCTTTTATTTTCCAATTTCGCTCACGGCGGTTTTCTCGTTATCGGAGGCTACATATGCTACGGCACGCTTCGTACCTTCGGAACGGGGATCTGGATGTCCGGGGCCCTGGCCCTCGCGGGGGCAGGGCTTGCCGCAGTCCTCACCGAGCGGCTTGCCTACCGTCCCATCCGTGAACGGACCAATGTCACGCTGTACCTTCTCATTGCCTCCATGGGCATGAGCATCGTCATCGAAAACATTTTCGTCATTGTGGCGGGAGGCCGCTTCCGGGCCCTTCCTCCCGTCATTCCCACGGCTCCGGTCAATCTCATGGGAATGGCGACCACAAGCGCTTTCGACCTCCTTTCTCTCGTGTCCGCGGTGGTTTTCCTCGGCGCACTGCAGCTTTTTCTCTCGAAAACCAGGTGGGGCCTCGCCATACGGGCGGCGGCCTATGACCTGCGGACCGCCGGCCTCATGGGAGTGAACGTGAACCTGCTGATCTCCATCGTCTTTTTCGTCGCCGGAGCCCTTGCGGCTGTCGGGGGCATTTTCCTTTCCGTGCGCTATACCCTGTATCCCCAGCTCGGGGCCATCACCATCAAGGCTTTTGTCGCCGCGGTGATCGGCGGCCTCGGCTCCCTGCCCGGAGCGGTGGTGGGCAGCCTGATCCTGGGACTTGCGGAGATGCTGACCGCCGGGTTCATCTCGAGCCAGATGAGGGACCTGGTTGTGTTTTCCATGCTGGTGGTTACCCTGCTCGTCAAGCCCACAGGGCTTTTCGGGAAGAGCGTCAGCGAGAAAGTGTAGGTGACGCCCACTATGTCCGGATATACTGAAGGTATTCTCATCCTCCTCTGCATCAACGCCATCGCCGCCATGGGCGTTTCCCTCCTGACCGGCTTCACGGGGATATTCTCCCTCGGCCACGCGGCCTACATGGCCCTCGGAGCCTACACAACCGCCATCCTGACGGTGCAGCACGACATCCACTGGCTTCCCGCCATCCTCCTGGGAGGGGTTGTGGCCGTGGCCGTCGCCTACTTCATAGGCGTTCCCACCCTGAAGCTCATGGGCGACTATTACGCCATCGCCTCCATCGGCCTCGGCGAAGCCATCCGCCTCATCCTGGAGAACTGGCAGTCTGTTACCAGAGGTGCCCGGGGATACCCCGGGATCGATCCCTACACCACCCTGCCCGTGGCCCTGGCCTTTTTCGTGGTGCTGGCGGTCTTCATGTTCAACCTTATCAACAGCCGTTTCGGCCGGGCCTGCAAGGCCTGCCGGGATGACCACATCGCTTCGTCCCTCCTGGGTTTCCACACGGCACGGATACGGGTGCTCAGTCTCATGATCTCCGCTTTCTACTGCGGAGTGGCCGGAGCCCTGCTCGGAGGATTCCTCTCCTTCATCCAGCCCGTCATGTTCGACATGCTCAAGTCCACGGAGCTCACCGCCGTGGTGGTCTTCGGCGGACTGGGGTCCATGAGCGGGTCGCTCCTGGGAACAGCGGTGATCACCCTGGTGACGGAACTTTTCCGTCCCATTTCCCAGTACCGCATGCTGATATACGGAGCGGTCCTCGTCATTATCATGGTCCTTCGCCCCGAGGGAATCATGGGCAACCGTGAATTCCTCTCCTGGGTGAAGGCGCCCTTCCGGAGGCGTGCATGATGAGCTCATTCTTCGAACTTTCCGGCGTAACCAAGAATTTCGGCGGCGTTCAGGCAGTGAGCAAAATGACCTTCTCCATGGAGAAGGGAGAGCTCGCAGGCCTCATGGGCCCCAACGGAGCGGGAAAGACCACGGTGTTCAATCTGATCACCGGTGTGTATGACCCGGACGAAGGAAGCATACTTTTCAAGGGAGAAAACCTCGTTCCGCTGAAGACCTTCCAGGTCACGGCACGGGGAGTGGCCAGGACATTCCAGAATCTTCGCCTCTTCCAGCGCTCCACGGTCCTGGAGAACGTGATGACCGCGGCACAGCACCACGTGCCCTATACCTTCGTGGAGGGCATCACGCATCTCGGCAGGTGGCGCTCAAAGGAGCGGGAGATCCGGGAAAAAAGCATGACTCTCCTTGAGCGGGTGGGCCTGGCGGACAGGGCCGGGCAGGCGGCTGGGACCCTTCCCTACGGCTACCAGCGGAGGCTCGAGATCGCCAGGGCCCTCGCCCTGGATCCGGAACTTCTTCTGCTCGACGAGCCTGCGGCAGGCATGAACGCGGAGGAAGTGGCTTCCCTGAACCTCCTTATTCAGGACATCCACAGGGATTTCGCCCTGACCATCCTCGTCATAGAGCATCACATGGACCTCGTGATGGAAATCTGTCCCCACATCATATGCATGAACTTCGGGGCAAAGATCGCCGAGGGAACGCCCCGGGAGGTTCAGAACCACCCCGAAGTGCTCAAGGCCTATCTCGGAGAGGAGGAAGACGAATGACCGGGACCGCGGAAAGAAAAGTCCTCCTCGAAGTAAAGGACCTTCACGTCAGCTACGGGGCGATCAAGGCCCTTTCAGGCGTGTCCCTGAAGGTGTTCGAGGGTGAGATCGTCAGCGTTATCGGTTCCAACGGCGCAGGAAAGTCGACCCTCATGAACGCCATTATGGCCATGGTACGCCGGGAGAAGGGGGAAGTGCTCCTCGCCGGAGTCCCCCTCGAGGCGAAGAGCTACAGGGTCGTCCAGCAGGGTATTTCCCTGAGCCCCGAGGGACGGAAGGTCTTTGCCCCCCTCACCGTCCTCGAAAATCTTCGGATGGGGGCGTTCCCGAGGGGAAGCGACAGGAAGGTCGAGGATGACCTGGAATGGGTTTTTTCCCTCTTCCCGAGGCTGAAGGAACGGATCGGCCAGTACGCCGGCACCCTTTCCGGCGGAGAACAACAGATGCTCGCCATAGGCCGGGCCCTGATGGCCAGGCCGAAGGTCCTGCTTCTTGACGAACCCTCTCTCGGACTGGCTCCCATCATCATCAGGGATATCTTCAAGGAGCTCCGGAGGATCAACAACGAAGGGGTCACCATCCTGCTGGTGGAACAGAACGCCCGCCAGGCCCTTCTCCTTTCCCACAGGGGATATGTCCTCCAGACGGGGCACATGGTCCAGGAAGGCCCGTCGGAGGAGCTTCTCGCCAACGCCGACATCAAGGCGGCATATCTCGGGGGAGCCCACGGAGGCGGAAAGACCACCCGGGCCCTTTCATAAGACGTTCCCACAAGCAGGGAAGAGCCCGCCGGATATCCCCCGGCGGGCTCTTCCTGATGCTTTTTCCGTTATTTCCCTATGGGAAGATCTTCAGGACTTCCCTTGAGGAACTCGGCCTTCTCTCCCCGGGAAAGAGGCTTCAGGGCCCGTATGACCTCGCACTTCGAGTATTTCGGCTTCACTTCCCTCACCACGAGCACCGCCGTGTAGATCTTCTCGGCATCGAGGACGTTTCCCTGCATGTCCTTGAGCACTTTGCCTTCCTTAAAAGCGGCGAGGTACTGGCCGACCTTGATGCCGGACGACGCTCCCGCGTCCACTGCCACCATGACGTTGCCCCCTTCGATGACGTTGAAGACGGCGTCGGATGCCGCTTCGGCAGCCTTGTCCCTGAGGGCGGAAATACGGGGCACGATTTTCGTGACCACCTTGTAGGTTGCCGAGGCCAGCACTCCGCCGGTTTTGCCTCCGCCGAAAGCGGCGCCGTAGGCGGCCACTCCTCCCACCGTGGCGTTGGCAGCCCCCTGCTCCCGGACGGCGAGCAGAATTTCCCCGGTGGTGGTGCTGACTGCCCGTACATCAAGGGTGACATAGGCCGTATGGCTGCCTACGGCCACTCCTCCGAAGCTGCCGATGGGGAGAGGCACCACGCCTCCGGCAGTTTCGGTCTTGAACTGGGTTATAGCTCCCGTAATGAGGAAGTCCACGCCGAGGAGTTTTCCCATCTTCGCGGCCGTCGCCCCGTCCACAAACCCGTCGGAGGCCAGCCCCTGCTCAGACAGAACGGCATCGATGCGCTGCCGTTCAAGAATCGTGAATTCATTGGTGTTGAAGAGTTCCGTGGTGAGCATGTCCGCCACGGCTTCACCCGGGGCGCCGGCACCGCTCTTGTCCTCGAACTCGAGGATGGCGATTCTCGGTTTTGCCCAGGCGCTTCCGGAGAAGGCACACAGAACCATCAGAAGAAGGCAGGCAAGGGAACATTTTCTGAACATGGCGAACACTCCCGTCTCACGTGAAATTTGGAAAAAACTGCTGATTTCGCTCAAGACAATAGTATCCCCTGGCCCTCGACTTTTCAACGGGATTTTGGTCCGAAAATGAAAGTCCGCATAAAGTTGACAAAATTAGTAGGATATAGTATCTTCTCTCCGGAACATACAGGCAGGGGATGTGATAAAAAATGAAACTCTCCACCAAGACGAGGTACGGCCTCAGGGCCCTTCTGTATATGGCCGAACGGTACGACGGGGACCGCGCCGTTCCAGTGGGAGAAATCGCGAAGGAACAGCAGGTTTCGGAAAAATACCTGGAACAGCTTTTCATCAAGCTGCGGCGAAAGAACATCATTTCCAGCGTCCGGGGAGCCCAGGGAGGCTACGTGCTCCAGAGGAACCCCCGGGAGGTGACCGTCGCTTCCGTGGTTGAGGCTCTCGAGGGTGACATCACCTTCGCCGACTGCCTCAGCTCCGGAGGATGCAGGAACAAGGGGTCCTGCGCCACCCACGATCTCTGGAGCAGGCTCAAGGACAGCATTGACGGAATTCTGGAAGATACCACCCTTTTCGACCTTGTAAACAAGTGCGGGAGCGGGAAAGAAGACGCGCCCGGCGTGGCGAACGGCTGAAGCCGAAGAAAGGAGCAACCCGGAATGTCTAGGCAGGTTTATCTCGATTATGCCGCAACAACCTTTACGGCGCCCGAAGTGGTTTCCGCCATGGGGCCCTATTTTACCGAATCCTTCGGAAACCCTTCGTCCATCTATTCTTTTTCCGAAAGGAACAGGAAGGCCATCGACGCTGCCCGGCAGAAAGTCGCGGACGTGCTGGGCGCATCGAAGGAAGAAATTTATTTCACCAGCGGCGGGACCGAGGCGGACAACTGGGCTCTGAAAGGTGCGGCGTGGAGAAACCGTTCAAAGGGCAACCATGTGATCACCACGAAGATAGAGCATCATGCCGTGCTCCATACGGCCCAGTTCCTCCAGGAGAACGGCTTTGACGTGACCTTTCTCGATGTGGACGCCGAAGGCCGCATCAGCCTGGACGAGCTGAAAAAGGCCGTGACGGACAAAACAATTCTCGTGTCGGTGATGTTCGCCAACAACGAGATCGGGACGCTGCAGCCCGTGGCGGAGATCGGCACCTTCTGCCGGGAAAAGGGGATCCTGTTCCATACGGACGCGGTTCAGGCTGTGGCCCATGTCCCCATCGACGTTAAGGCCATGAACATCGATCTCCTGTCCCTTTCGGCCCATAAGTTTTACGGACCCAAGGGCGTCGGCGCCCTCTACATCCGGAAGGGTGTCAGGATCGACAACTTCATGCACGGCGGGGGACAGGAAAGAGGGCGGCGGGCCACCACGGAGAACGTGGCCGGGATCGTCGGCCTGGGTGCCGCCATCGAGCTGACGTCCGGCAGGATGGATACGGCCCCGGCGCGGATCGGCAGGCTGCGGGACATGCTGGTGGAGGGCGTGATGAAGACCATCCCCCACGCGAAACTGAACGGGGCGCCTTCCGGAGAGCGTCTTCCGAACAACGCCAACTTCAGCTTCATCGGTATCGAAGGGGAAACCCTTCTCCTCGACCTCGACGGGGCGGGAATCTACGGGTCCACGGGCAGCGCCTGTTCTTCGGGATCCCTGGATCCCTCCCACGTGCTCATGGCCATCGGCCTGTCCCATGAACAGGCCCACGGTTCCCTCCGCCTCACCCTCGGCGAGGAAACCACGGAAGAAGATATCCGGTATGTTCTCTCGACCCTTCCCGGGATCGTGAAACACCGACGGGAGATGTCTCCCCTCTGGGAGGACTACCTTAAGAGCGCAGAAGGAGGAAGGTGATTCCATGTACAGCGAAAAAGTGTTGGACCATTTCCAGAACCCCAGGAACGTGGGAGAGATAGAGAATCCTGACGGAGTCGGGCAGGCGGGGAATCCCAAGTGCGGCGACATCATGAAGATCTACCTGCGGGTGGAGAACGACGTCATTACGGACATCCGGTTCAAGACCTTCGGCTGTGCCTCGGCCATAGCGTCGTCGAGCATGGCCACGGAACTGGTGAAGGGGAAAACGGTGGAGGAGGCCTGGAACCTTACCAATAAGGCGGTGGCAGAGGCGCTCGACGGTCTTCCGCCGGTGAAGATGCACTGTTCCGTTCTCGCCGAGGAGGCTATCCACGCCGCCATTAACAACTACAGGAGAAACCGGGGCCTTCCGGTCTGGGAAGAGGAGAGCCACGACGAACTGGTGGAACACCACGCCCATCACCACGGCTGAGCCATGGCGGACGGTTCGCTCCCCCGGTGTCCCTGGCCGGGCTCCGATCCCCTCTATGTGGCCTACCATGACGAAGAGTGGGGTACGCCCGTCACAGACGACGGGAAGCTGTTCGAATTCCTTCTCCTCGAGGGGGCTCAGGCCGGCCTCTCCTGGATCACCATTCTCCGGAGGCGTGAGGGGTACAGGCGGGCTTTCGACGGATTCGACCCGGATAAAATAGCCCGTTACGACGGGCGAAAGATCGCGGCCCTGCTCGGAGATTCCGGAATTATCCGGAACAGAAGAAAGATCGAGGGGGCGGTTAAAAACGCCAGGGCCTTTCTCCGGCTCCGGGAGAGGGGGAAATCCCTGTCTTCCTTCCTTTGGGGGTTTGTGGACGGGGAACCTGTGATCAACCGGTGGAAAAGCATTGAAGAAATTCCGGCGGTCACCCCATTGGCTGAGAAGATCAGCAAGGCCATGAAGCGGGAGGGGTTCGTGTTTTTCGGACCGGTCATAGCCTATGCCCACATGCAGGCCACGGGACTTGTGAACGATCATCTCCTGTCCTGCTTCAGGCACCCGGATGCAGGACGGTAGAAATACACGGGGAGCCCCGCACACTGCGGGGCTCCCCGTCCTGCTCGATTCTCTAGCGGAGCCCTTCGAAGGGGCCTCTCCACCGCATTTCAGACGGCGCAAAGGAGGCGGGTTCAGGAGACTCAACCTTCCGTGCAGCGGAAAAGCCTTCAAAGGGCCCCCTCCAGCTGACTGAAAACATGCCGTTGAGGTGCCGGTCGTCCCGGCGGTAAAACTCGCAATGTCCTTCCGTTTCCATGGTGCCGGTGTGCTTTTTTTCCATTTTCTGCATCTCCCTTCAGGAATAAAAAAGATAATGACAGGCCGAAAACCGGCAACAAAAAAACCGGGGACCCCTTTGAAAGCGGTCCCCGGTTCCGGTGTCTGGTCTACGGCTTATGTGCCGAGCCCACCGGAAGGGGGACCGCCAATAATGATAAGTACGAGGACGAGGAGCAGAACAAGGGAAGACCGAGAAACTCTCATTATGTACCCTCCTTTCCGGCGAGGTGCCTGTCTGAATATTGCAGAGGATAGTACCTTCTTTCCGGAGGAGTGTCAAGGTTGGCAATGACAGACTTTTCACTTCAATTCAATGCCGCGAAGTCGGGGCTCCGGAGAAGGCGGCACCCTTTCTTCTTTGTGCGGAAGGAGTATAATTGCCATTCGTCGGGGGCATGCGGCCCCTCATTCCTTCAAAAAACCGTCCGGCACGGGAGGCGGACCCCATGGGAAACAGCACGTTCGTTTTCGTTGTCTTCATCCTCGTCTATCTCGGCATGATCTTCGGCCGCCTGCCCAGGCTGGCCCTCGACCGGACGGGCATCGTGGTGCTGGGGGCCATCGCCCTCCTCGCATCGGGCCATGCGTCCCTGGAGGGGGGAAGGTCGGGTATCGACGTGTCAACGATTCTGCTTCTTTTCGGCTTCATGGTGATCTCCGCCCAGTTCCGGCTCGGGGGGTTCTACTCGGAGGTCTCGCGGCGCATCGCCGGCCTCCCCGTTTCTCCCGGGGCGCTCCTCGGCGCGGTTATTCTCGTGTCGGGGGTGCTGTCCGCTCTCCTGACCAACGACGTGGTCTGCCTCGCCATGACGCCTGTACTAGGCCGGGGGTGCATCCGCAGGGGGCTGAACCCCCTTCCCTTTTTCCTTGCCCTGGCCTGCGCCGCCAACATCGGCTCGGCGCTGACCCTCATCGGCAATCCCCAGAACATGCTCATCGGCCAGTACCTCAACCTGTCCTTCGGGGGATACCTGGTCTTTGCGGCCCTGCCGACAGCGGTTTCACTGCTCTTTCTCCAGGGTATCGTCCTCCTGCTCTTCCGGGGAAAATTTCTTCTTCCCATGGCGGCAAAGGAGGAACCGGAGCGGCCCTTCAACGCCTGGCAGACCGCGAAGGGGGGAATCATACTCTGTACGGTGGTGCTCCTCTTTCTCTTCACCTCCCTTCCCCGGGACCTCGTGGCTCTCGGGGCGGCGGGAGTCCTTCTGCTGAGCCGTACCATGGCGTCGAGACGGACCCTGGACACGGTGGACTGGCAGCTTCTCGCCCTGTTCCTGGGGCTGTTCGTGGTGAACGGGGCCTTCGAGGCGGCGGGAGGGCTCGAAATAATGAAGGACGGCCTTTCCCGGCTCGGGATGTCCCTTGCCTCCCCCTCCCGGCTCTACGGGGTGACCACCGTCCTGTCGAACCTGGTGTCAAACGTTCCGGCGGTCATGCTTCTTCTGCCCCTGGTCCGGGACATTCCGGGGGCAGGGTATATTCTTGCCGTGTCAAGCACCTTTGCCGGGAACCTGCTCATCGTGGGGAGCATCGCCAACATCATTGTCGCCGGGGAGGCGGAGCGGATGGGGATCCCCTTCGACTGGAAGGGGCACGCCCGGGTGGGCGTGCCCGTCACTCTCGCCAGCCTCGCGACGGGGCTGGCCTGTATGGTTCTTATCTAGAAGGGGTTTTCTTCATCGCTCCCCAGGAGAAGGAGATTACCTTTTTGGGACAGACGTCCACGCAGGCACCGCAGGAGATGCATTCCGGGGAGAACATTTCTTCCCGACGGACCATGGCGTTCACGTCCAGGCTCATGGGACAGTTTTTTGTACAGAGCCTGCAGTCGATGCACCTGTCGCTCTCCGCCTCGAGATGGAGGTGCGGTGTCCCCGAGACGCGGGCGGCGAAGCGCCCGGCCGTCATGAAGGGGGCCAGAAGGCATCCGTAATGGCAGAAGGGGCGCCGTCCCATAACAAGAGAAAGGGCTGCCATTCCCCCCATGGCCACGTAAAACATGAGGTATGATACCGGGGTGGCAAGGGAAAGGCCTCCTTCGATGCCGAAGAGAGGCTGCACGGAAAGAATTCCGCCCGCCTTCGCGAAGAAAAGGACCAGGGCGGCGAGCCAGAGGGCGGCGATGCCGTACTTGATCAGGTCCAGCCGGCCTCCTGGGACTCTCCTGTCATTGGCCGGGAACAGAATTTCCTGCACGGCGCCCCCCGGGCAGATCCACCCGCAGAAGACCCTTCCGGTGAAAAAGGCGAGCACCGCCGAGAGAACCACGAAGATCAGGCTCGAAGTCACGATCCCCTTCGCGGCCCCCTGCAGGGTCAGCAGGGGAGAGAGGTAAAACATGGTCACCGGGAGCGAGAGCACTGCGAGGGCCAGGAGAGCTTTCCGCCAGTTTTGACGATTCATTTTTCCGCCTCCTTTTTTATATCGCATTATACCACTGCATACCAGGCTGGGGTATATGTTCCGGCTGAAGAACACCGGTAAATCCGCGAGAGCGCCGTGCCCGTCCCGGGCGTTGACAGGGGAGAACACGGAATGAACCACTTTTTGACTGATTTTCGATTTGCCCCATGGTCTTTTTCCGTCGATGGCGTAAAATAAGGGTACATTTCCCGTAACCGGGGAGGGGAGGATATTTCTCAATGGAGCATGTATCCGCTATCATCACCCGTTTCATCCGGCAGAACATGGAAGAGAGAGGACTTGTGCTGTACTTTACAGACGACGACAAGCTGCTAGCCATGGACGACCGGTTCGAAACCCATTTCAAGTTCGACCTCGTTTTTTCCGACAACGACTTCAGCTGCCAGGTCCTCTCCAGGGGAGAGAAGGGCCTGCAGGTCCGGCAGAGATTCAACATTTCCTGGACCAATGCGAAGGGCATACGGGAATACATGGACTATGTCCGGAGTCTGTAGGAGGGTGGTCATGAACGCCGTCCTGCTTGTTCTGGCGGGAGTTCTCCTCCTGGTTCCGGCCCGGGAATGTTCCGCGGCCGTCCCCGACAGGGTGGAGAAGACGGAGGCGGAATGGAAGGCCCTCCTCACCCCCGAACAGTTTCATGTCACGCGGCTGAAGGGGACGGAACCGCCTTTTTCCGGGAAATACTGGGACTTCCATGAAAAGGGTACCTATGCCTGCGTCTGCTGCGGTGCGGAGCTCTTTTCCTCCAGGGACAAGTTCGATTCCGGGTCGGGCTGGCCCAGTTTTACCGCTGCCCTGGAACACGCCCCCATAACGGAAAAAAGGGACTTTTCCTACGGCATGATCCGGACCGAAATCCTGTGCGCCCGCTGCGACGCCCACCTGGGGCACCTGTTCAGCGACGGGCCTCCGCCCACGGGGATGCGGTACTGCATCAACTCTGCCTCCCTCCAGTTTCTACCCGAACCCAGGTAGGGAAACGACTTCATTTCGAGAAAGGTTGCTGTTACCTTCATGGACACTCTTCTTCAGGGATACGGCCGGTTCCGTGAGCGGGCCGACAGGGACGCCTATTGCGCCCTCTGCTCCGGGCAGGCTCCTCACTCTCTCGTCATCACATGCTCCGACAGCAGGATCGTTCCGGAGGACATTTTCGACGCCCGGCCCGGGGAACTTTTCGTGCTCAGGAACGTGGGCAACCTGGCACGGACCGACGAGCCTTCCGTGGCGGCCGCCCTTGATTACGCCCTCCTGCACCTGGGGGTGAAAAACGTGGTGGTACTGGCCCATACGGACTGCGGCGCCGTCAAGGCGACCAGGCATCCGGAGCACCTGGACACGGAAGGACTCCGCCTCTGGCTGGGAGAGGAGCATTTCGACGGTGCGGACGTGGAGGAGGCCGCCAGGGCGGCAGGAGTCAGGCAGCTGGACCGCATCCGGAAATACCCCCTCTTCAGGAAGCTCGAAGGCGAAGGAAAGACGTCAGCCTCCCTGTGTTTCTTCTCTATCGGGACGTGCAGCCTGGAGATCTATGTCAACGGCCAGTGGGTCGCTCCCGGAACGGTCTCGGCGATCTGCAAGTAGATCGTTCATGCTGCCCATACGGTAGCCGGCAAGATCCAGGGTAACCCAGTCAAATCCGAGGGCGGCGAGGGAGGCGGCAATCCCGGCCGCCCTTTCCGGTTCGGCGAGCAGGGAAAGGACCTGCGGCGCCGCCTCGATCCTTGCGAGGGTGCCGTGATGGCGTACCCTGATCTGGACATTGGGGGGACAGCAGGACCGGACGATGTCCTCCGCCTGTTCGACCTGGCGGAGATTCTCCGCGGTGATGGGGGTGCCGTAGGCTATCCTGCTCGCAAGGCATGCAGCAGCGGGTTTCTCCCAGGACGGAAGGCCCCATTCCCTGGAAAGTCCCCGTATGTCTGCCTTGGAAAATCCCGCCTCGAGAAGGGGACTTCTCACCATGTCGATTTCTTCCACCGCCCTCATCCCGGGCCGGTAATCCTCCAGGTCGTCGGTATTCGATCCCTCGATCACCCAGGGAATGCCCTGTTCTCCGGCCCAGCGGCAGAGCAGCTCGAAACGGTATTTCTTGCAGTGGTAGCAGCGTTCGCCGTCGTTCCTGACGAACTCGGGGCAGTTCAGTTCCGAGACGGGCAGGACCACGTGCCGTATGCCGAGACGGGCGGCGAACCGTTCTGCGTCCTCCAGCTCCCATGCGGGAAGGGTGGGCGAGGCGGCAGTCACGGCCACGGCATTGTCCCCCAGGGCTTTTGCGGCGGCGGCGGCGAGGAGCGTGCTGTCCGCCCCTCCCGAAAAAGCGACGGCGGCCTTCCCCAGTTCCCGCAGAATAGCCGTCAGGCGTTCCGTTCTCTGTTCTGCCGAAGTGTTCATGGCTTTCTCCTCCCGAATGTGACGCCCAGCCCCAGCGAGGGGGCGGAGAGTCTCCCTTGTAGGGTTTCCCCCTTTTCCCTATACTACACGAGAAAGGAATTCAATCCAATCAGCCCCGGAGGAAAAAATGAACATACGCCCTTCAACAGGCTTCTCATCCCCTTCGCCGTCCTTCGGTCCCCGGTCGGTGGTGGTCTTGATGAGCGGTGGCGTGGACAGCTCCGTTACGGCGTGGCTCCTGAAAAAAGAGGGATGGCACGTGGCGGGGCTCACCATGAGAATACCCGGCCAGGACGGCGGGTCCTCCCGGTCATGCTGCGGCAGGGACGCCGCTGAGGTGGCCCTTTCCCTTTCCATACCCCACTATATCGCCGACCTGGAGGAGGAATTCCGGGAATCGGTCATCTCCCCCTTCGTGGAAAGCTATCTCGCCGGTGAAACTCCCAATCCCTGTGCCGACTGCAACGCCGGCCTGAAGTTCGGCCGCCTCTGGGATGCAGTGGAGGAAGCCTTCGGTCCCGTATCCCTCGCCACGGGCCATTACGCCCGGGTTCTCCGCTCCGGGGGCGGCTGTGCCCTCGCCAGGGGGAAGGATGTCTCCAAGGACCAGAGCTACTTCCTCTACGGGATCCGGAGGGATCGGCTTCCGAACCTCTTCCTCCCCCTCGGGGACCGGAGCAAGGAAGAGGTCAGAGAACTTGCCCGGGAGGCGAAGCTTTCCGTGGCGGAAAAAAGGGAAAGCATGGAAATCTGCTTCGCCGGCGAGGGCGACTACCGGCGCATCATCGGCGACGGTTCCTCCCGGCCCGGGCTTATCGTGGACGAGAGGGGCGCTCCCCTGGGTACCCACGGCGGAGTGTCCAACTTCACCGTGGGGCAGAGGAAAGGGCTCGGCATCGCCTCCCGGGAGGGACTGTACGTGCTCGGGATCGACGGAGAAAAGAACCTCGTGGTGGTGGGCCCCAGGGAACGGGCTTTCCGCAGGATGGTCAGGGCGGAAGAGACGAATGTTCTTCTTCCGGACCTGCTTGTTCCCGGCGCGGCCCTTTTCGGAAAGACCCGGTCACGAGGGGAACCCGTTGCCCTCACCGTTCTGGAATGCGAGGGGGGCGGGCTCATTGTCCGGTTTGAGGAGCCTCATTTCGCCCCGGCGCCCGGGCAGAGGCTTGTGGTGTACGATAAGGAAGGACGGGTGGCAGGAGGAGGCGTCATCCGCCGCCGGAAGGAGGAAGAAGAATGGACAGCGTGATTTCCCGGCGCCTCGCCGGACTCTACGACAAAGGGCAGGCTGCGGTCCTCTGCATGGTGGTGGAGGAATCGGGCTCCACACCGAGGAGCACCGGTTCATCCATGCTCGTCTTCCCCGGCGGGGCTATTGAAGGAACCGTCGGAGGAGGCGTCACCGAGCACCGGGTGATCGAAAAGGCCCTGGAGCTCCTGAAAAAAGGCACCGGTTCCCTGGTGTACAGGGAAACACTGTCAGCCACGGAGGCGGCTCTCGAAGGTGCGGCCTGCGGCGGCTCCATGGGAATCTACCTCGAGGTGGTCGGCAGACGGAGAGAGCTCGTGATCTTCGGCGGCGGGCATGTGGGAAGGGCCATCGCCAGGCTCGGCGACATGACCGGGTTTGCCGTCACAGTCTGGGACGAACGGGAGGAGTTCGCAAACCCGGAACACATTCCCTGGGGAAAAACCCTCTGCTGTTCCCTGGAGGAACTGCCCGGCAGGATGCCCGTCTTTCACGGGGACACCTACGCGGTCATCGTGACCAGGGGCCATGCCCTGGATGCCGACGTGGTGAAGCTCCTGGAGGGCAGGGAGGCGGCCTACATGGGCATGATCGGGTCGCGGCGCAAGATCGCCTTCGTCCGGGAGCGCCTTCTCGGCCAGGGAGTCTCCCCGGAATTCCTGGACGGTATCTTCCAGCCCGTGGGACTCCCCATCGGAGCGGAAACCCCAGAGGAGATCGCTGTCTCCGTTATGGCGGAAATAGTGGCCGCCGCGAGGGGAGCGGATGTGCAGGCCCTCCGGAACGCTGGGCAGTGAAAAACAGAGAAAATGAAAACAAATGAAAGATAATGACGGGAAATCGGCCTTTATTGCCCTCCGGAGCGTTTGAGATGCCGGAAGAAAAGGGTAGAATATAAAGGTCAGTATTGGTTAAAATAATTGTGGAAGCGGGTGAGGGACATGGCCGTCTCGTACAAGGACTACTACGAAATACTCGGCGTCAGCAGGGCGGCTTCCCAGGAGGAAATTCGGAAGGCCTTCAGGAAGCTGGCGAAGGAATACCACCCAGATGTCAACAGGGATGCCGGCTCCGGGGAAAAATACAGGGAGATCAACGAAGCCTACGAGGTCCTGAAGGATCCTGAAAAGCGGAAGAAATACGATACCCTGGGCCCGGACTGGAGCCAGGGGCAGGATTTCACCCCTCCCCCGGGATGGGGCGGCGGCGTGCACATGGATTTCGGCGGGGATGCCGGCGGCTTCAGCGACTTTTTCCGGACCATCTTCGGCGGTTTTTCAGGGGGTGGCCGTTCCGCCTCCATGGAGGACATGTTCTTCAGCGGCGGATCAGGCCGGGGGCGGGACCAGGAGATGGTCCTCCAACTTTCACTGGAGGATCTGCTGGAGGGCGGCACGAAGACGGTCTCCTTCGAAAGGGCCGAGCCCGGACCTGACGGAAGGCTTCGGAAAGCCAGGAAAACGGTGAACGTGAACCTTCCCGCCGGGGTGACGGACGGATCGAGAATCCGCCTGAAAGGGCAGGGCAGCGGCGGCGGGGATCTTTTCCTCGTCCTCCGGATAGCACCCCATCCCCGGTTCAGCGTGGAGGGGCACGACATCTCCACCACTCTGAAAGTGTCGCCATGGGAAGCGGCCCTCGGCGCGAGTCTTCCCGTGGATACTCCCTCCGGTACCGTCACCATGAAGCTCCCCGGCGGAACCCAGGCAGGGAAGAAGCTCCGCCTCAAGGGAAAGGGGCTTGCCCGGAGGAAGGGGGCTCTTCCCGGCGACCTTCTCGTCAGGGTGGAGATCGTGATCCCGGAGAAGCTGACGGACAGGGAGCGGGAGCTTCTGGAAGCCCTGTCGAGAGAATCCTCCTTCAATCCGCGGGGGTAAGAAGAAGGGACGAAGGGCCGGGGCGCTGCTCCGGTCCTCTTTCTATGGCCTCGACGATCACCCATGATGACGCCGTCCTGCCCCGGGAATCCACCAGGGATACCGTGTGGCGGCCCTTTCTGAGACTCCAGAACAGGGGGGTGTTTCCCTCCTGCCTTCCTGCGAAGGTGCCTCCCACGAACCAGTAGACCGGCGGGACCGCTCCCTCCGCTTTCAGGGCCGTTTTCTGCTCACCTCCGAGAGGAGTGAGGAAATACCGGGACCCCGGCAGGGGGGAGACGATGGATACGGCCCTTCCCGTTTCGAATTCCAGGGAGCGGCGGAGGGCGAACTCCTCAAGTTCCGCGGGCCAGCGTACCGCCGGTGTACCGTTCCGGATCGCGTGCATGGTGCAGGGTGTGGTGGACGAAATGCCCGCAATGGCGTATTCCGTCCGGGTGGAGGGGCAGGCGGGCGACGGAGGTGCCCCGGAGAGGGTGCAGACGGTGCGGGATTCCACTCCGGCGGGCGGTTCGTACCAGTCCGACGCGGGAAGGGCCCTGAGAACCTCCACGATGGCGGGCGCCGCCGCGGAGAGTCCCACGAGTTCAGGGTGGGGGGCCCCCGACGGGTCGCCCATCCAGACCACCACCGTATGCCGGGGATTGTAGGCCGCCGTCCAGGCGTCCCTGTACCCGTAGGACGTGCCCGTCTTGAAGGCGAACCAGTCCCGCCGGTGCTCGATCCGCCTGCCGTGGACGGGGAGCAGCCGCCCCGTGTCCTTCAGGATGTCCGCCACGAGAAAGGGAGCGGCCTCCGGAAGGATTCTTCTCTCGGGGAGACCTTCTCCGCCCAGAAAGCGGGGCTGCCGGCGTATGCCGAGGGTGGCGAGGACACCATAGCCCTCCGCCATCTGGAGGAGAGTGACTTCGCACCCGCCGAGGATGAGGGAGTCTCCGTAATGACCGGTGGGATAGACCAGGGAGCGGAAACCGGCGTTCCGCAGAAGGTCGAGTACCAGCTCCGGACCTGCTGCCCGGAGCACCCTCACGGCGGGTACGTTGAGGGAATCGGCCAGGGCGGTCCGTGCCGTGACGGGACCCCGGTAGGTCAGGTCGAAATTTCTCGGGGCCTGGCCGGAGAAGGCGAGGGGGGTGTCGGCCAGGAGGCTTGACGGGGTGAGAATACCCCGGTCGAAGGCGGCGAGATAGACGAAGGGCTTCAGGGCCGATCCCGGAGACCTGTGGCTCCTTGCGCAGTCGACCCAGCTTCCGGGCAGCCCGCTTCCAAGCCTTCCATTCCCCGAGTAGGCGAGGATGTCCCCTGTGTCATTGTCCAGAACGATGCCGGCTGCAGTCACTTCCGGCGGCATGGAAGAAAGGGCGGAGGCGAGGGTTCTCTCCAGAAGGGCCTGCACTGAAGATTCCAGTGTAGTCCGTATCGTTCCGCCCTCTTTTCTGTCGCCGAGGGCGGCGAGGGCGAAATGCCATGCCCTCGCCGGGAGGCTCCCTCTCGACGGGGGCAGCTTCTCTGCCAGGGCCTGACGGAGCTGCTCCGGCGTGATCACCCCCCTGTCGGCAAGGGAGGCCAGGATGGAGTTCCGGCGGGCAACGGCCGCTTCCGGGTTGCGGTCCGGCCTGTAGACCGAAGGACCCCTGAGCATGCCCACGAGCAGGGCTGCCTCGGCGAGGGAGACTTCGGCGGCGGACTTGGAAAAATAGATCCTGGCCGCCGCCTCCACCCCCCGGATGTTGCCCCCGAAAGGGGCCCGGTTCAGGTAGAGTTCGAGAATGCGGTCCTTGGAAAAATGCCGTTCTGTCTTCACCGCGGCGGTGAACTCGAGTATTTTCGTTTTCACGGTCCTCTGCCGGGGTTCGGAAAGGCGTACGAGCTGGCTGGTGATGGTGGAAGCCCCCGAGACCACCCGCCCCGCCCGGGCGTTCTGGACTGTCGCCCGAAGCAGGGCGGCCCAGTCAATCCCGCCGTGGTCGCGGAAGCGGCGGTCCTCCACCTCCACGGCCACGAGGGGCAGCCATTTCCCCATGGCCCCCAGGGGCACGGGGATGGACCATTCCGAATCCCCGGAGAGAAAAACGGCGAAGACCCCGCCCTTTCTGTCGAGCAGAACGGGCGAGGTCGGCCACCGGGTGATCGTGTCCTCCGAGTAGGGAAGGGATGCGAGGAAGAGAAAGGCTCCTCCCGCCAGAACGGCCGAAACTGCGGCGGCCTGCAGGAGGCGGCGGAAGGAGCCTCTCATGGCGTCAGCGGATTTCCACCGTTCCGGCGGCGGTCACCGCGCCGGTGTCGGGAGCGTACATGCCCTCCGCGGCAAGGGGAGGCAGGGTAAAGGTTCCCCTGCTGACGGCCCTGACGAGGTACCTGTACTGGAGGGGCTTGTCAAGATAGTCGATGAAGAGGAGCATCCGGTCGTCCCGCATCTCCGCCCTGACACCGTAGGTCCTGTTGGGTGACGGCGGCAGGTCCGCTCCTCCGGAAAGGCGCAGGTTCTCGATCTCCATTCCTCCCGGCAGCATATCGGTGACCACGAGGTCCCTCAGGGGTGCCGCCGGAGTGATGGTGAGGGTGACCTCGATGCGGTCGCCCCGTTCCACAGGAGTCCCCTGAGAGACGGGATCCCCCTGCCTGTTCGCCCATGCCCGGCTCACCGTGACTCCCCGCGAGCCCGGTGCCGGAGCCTTTTCGGGCACGCCGGCGGCAGTCCAGGCGTAGTAGGCGGTTCCGTCTCCCGTCAGTTCGAGGGAGAGCGGTCCTTCGGGGAGGTCCTTCAGATCCAGGGACATCCTCTTTCCGTCGGAGAAGGAGGCGACCTGGGTTCCCGACTGATCCATGAGGACCGCCGTGAAGGGTTTCCTGGCTTCCTTCGTCCGCTCGATCCACCGTCCCAGGGCGAGGACGCTCATGGCGTTGTCCTGGGTGGTGCCCCATGCCTTCTTTCTCGCCTCGCCGATGAGCTTCCCGGCAAGTTCGGCCGCAGGGGCGGACAGGGGGTCCACCTCCGTCCACATGAGGAGTTTCAGGGCGTCAGTTCTGGAGACCGATTCCAGGGTGGTGATGTCCCCTTCCCGGAGGGAGGGCGCCCCTGTCCCGAGCTCCTTCAGAGGTTCGGATGTCTTCGACGAGAGGGCGTAGGCGCCGGCGAGGAACACCGTCCCCGATCCCCTGAGAAGGTTTTTGTGTTCGCCGATGTGGGCCATCCACCCAAGGGGAGGTTCTCCCGCAAGGGCAAGGACATAGGAAGCGTAGGCCTTCAGCGTCATGTTTTCCCTCATTCTCCATTCGCTTTCATCGTCCGGCATCAGGGGCAGGAGGGCCCTGACGTAGGAGAGGGCACCGCCGACAAGGTCTTCAGGCACAGGAATTCCGCTCTTCTGCGCCTCCACGAGGAAATGGGCGGCGTAGACGGATCCCCACGGGTAGGCTGTCGAGCTCCCCGGCCAGGACGCGAAGGCTCCGTGGTAGAGCTGCATGGCGCCGATCTGCCGGATTCTGAGGGCCAGGGCGGCGTCAAGTTCATCCCTGTTCACCAGGGCAGGATCGATGTCGGCGGCCAGTTCCGGAAGGACGAGAAGGGGCCATGCGCCGGAAACGGTCTGTTCAAGGCACCCGTAGGGATAGGTCATGAGGAAGACGGAGGGGCCCAGGAGATCCAGCGCCGGGAGGTCGGAAAGAACCAGGCGCCCTTCCTCCGTTCCGCTGAACCATGCCCTGGGGATGGCGATCTCTCCGCTCTCTCCGCCCCGCACGAGTCCAGACCCGGAAAGGGCGATCCTCGGGAAGGCCGGGCGTACGGGGAGATCGAGGTCCTGGGTGAAGGTGCCTCCCTCCCACTCGGTGACCACAGACAGGAATGCCATTCCCGCCTCGGGTCCGGCGGTGAACCGGGCGGTGAAGAGGGCTTCGTCCCCGTCCTTTTTCAGGTCGGCGATGAACTCCCGTTTGCCGTTGACGGAGAGCGGTCCTTCCGCGGTGATCTTCACCGTGGCCCTCCGTTCCCCGGAAGCCCCGGAAAAGACCTTCAGGGGCGCGAAGAAGCTGTCGCCGGGGGAGACTGCCCTCGGCAGGGACAACTCGGTGGTAACTTCTCTCGCCATGACGATGTGGGTCTCCGCCATGCCGAAAGCGTCACCGGAGGCGGCCACGGCCATGAGACGGCCCTTGCCGCTGAACTCGGGCAGATCAAGCTCCGCTTCGAAAGAGCCTCGCTCGTCGGTGGCGATGTTCCCGGCGAAGACGGACAGGAGCAGGAACGACCGGGCAGAAAGGGGCGACAGGCCCGCCCTGAGGGCGGCCATGGCATCTTCCCCCGCGCCTCCGCCGGGTTTGAGGAGAGGCGTTTCCCTGGATTCCAGGGGAAGGAGCAGGTCGTACATATCATGGACCGAAAGGCCGAGAGCCCGCTTGGCCATGAAGTATTTCCAGGGATCGGGGGTGGCGAAGCCGGTGAGGGAAAGGATGCCCTCGTCCACGAAGAACAGGGAGACTTCACCCTTCCTCGGGATGCCCGCCCCGTCCTTCAGTGTTCCGGCGACCTTTACCGCTTCGCCCGGAAGGACGCGGTCAGGAGCCCCGAGGGATACGGAGAGCTTTTTCTCCGTCCGTTCCACCGGAACGGACAGGGTTCCCAGGGCCCTGTGGCTGCCCCAGGCCTCGCCCTCCTTCACCGGGCGGATGACCCATGCGGTGATATAGGCATTGGGGATCATCTCGTCGGACAGGGGGATATCAAGGGTGATCTCTCCCTTGTCGAGGGGGATGACCTTCCGGAAAAGCTCCCTGTCGGTGTCCACCGTCACGAGGAGATTGCCTGCGAAGGGGCTCCGGAAGGATAGGGAGGCCGTTTCGCCGGGGGCGTATTTTTCCCTGTCGACCCTGATGACGACCCTGTCCAGAAGGGTGGAGCCCGCCGACTCGCCTGCCCCGTAGGGGGCCCAGGCGTACATCTGGGCGGAAGCGGTGCTTCCCGATGTCTCGTCGGAGAAATGGACCACGTATTCTCCCCAGCTTTTCGGGGTGAAGGAGAAGGTGCCTACGCCCTCCTTCAGAGAGACCGTTCCTTCCGACTGGGGAACTAGTTCCGTCTGGACCTGCATCCGGGTCTGGTTGTCCACCTTCACAAGGTTGTAATGGCGATGGACGAGGAAGAGGGTTCCCACCACCATGTCGAGGTCGGCGGGTTCTCCCTCCGGTGTCACCGCCGCCACCCTGACGGAGGTTTCCCTGCCGGGAACCGCGTCGCCGGAGGGCTTCTCGATGCCGAGGTAGACAGGGTAGGGATGGAAGGGCATGGAAAGGGATGTGGAAACCCACCGGCCGCTTTCCTCCATGACCTTCAGGAGGAAGAGAAGGTTCACCGAGGCCGGTGGCGACCAGCCATCCGGAGCCTCGAAGGAAACCTTCCCTTTTCCCGTTTCGTCCAGAGTACCGTCACCGATGAACTCCGCGAAGGGTTCGAACTTCTTTTCCATGTCGCCGAAGGTGAAGGCCTTCCATCCTTCGGGCCGGAAGGCTGCGGACGAAGCGCGGACTTCGGCTTCGAAAGGAAGTCCCGCCGCCGGTGCGCCGAAGAGATAGGAGGAGGCGATTTCCACGTCGGCACTCTCTCCCGGGAGAAGGTATTTGGTTTCGGACGCTGCTTTCACCTCCAGGCGAGGGGCGACGAAATCCTCCACGAAGAAGGATGTGCGGCCGAGGGGGCTTTTCTCGTCGCCGGGAAGGAACACTTCCGCGCTGTAGTTCCCCGTGGGCGAGGCCGGGGCCAGGGCCGCATGGAAGGAGGCCATTCCCTCGGGAGACAACATGGCGGTTCCCCGGGCGACTTCCCGCCCAAGGGACGAGCGGACCACGTAGAGAACGGGGAAGGGATCTGGAGGCATCCTGCGGGCATCCCGGACGATGGTTGAGAAATCCACCCGTTCACCGGGCCGGAAGACTCCTCTCGGGGCGAACACCATGGCGTCGTACCCGGTGCTCCATGACCGGCCGCCCGTGTCGAACCCCCCGTCGGCGAGGAGATTGGTATCAAGCTTCAGGAAGGAGAGGTCGTCCCCCTTTTCCACGGTGACGATGGCGGGGACGAGCTGGGGATCCCAGGGCTCTTTCCCGCTCCAGGACCAGATGCCGGTGCCGTCGGTGGATCCCGAGGCGATCAGCTGGTTGCTCTTTGAATACACCTTGACGGAAGCGCTCTCCACGGGCTTCATCCCGAGGATGGTGTTCACCCAGACGGTGATCCCTGCCGGGGCGACCCTCGCCGTGATGCCAAGGTCGGTCACGGCCACGAGCTGTTCGGCCTCGCCCCAGTATTCGCCGGAGACGTCGGAGGCGGTGAGCAGGAAGACGCCCTTGGACTCACCGGCGAGCTCCTTCAGGTCGATGGCCCTGCGGACGGGTGTGTTCAGCGCTCCCTCGGGCCGGGCGTTCTTCGTTACGATTCTCCTCGTGAGGTCCCGGGGAACGGAATATCCCTGCATGGTCATGGCCAGGGGGATGTTGTTCTCGTAGACCCTCCAGAGGTTCAGGCTGACTTCCTCGATATTGACAGTTTCTATGGGGACTCTCAGGTCGCCGGCGGGGGAGAGGAAGGTGCCGGCGGCGGGGAAGAGAAGCACGGGGTACATATCGGGGAAGATAACCGCCTTCGTGTAGTCGGCTTCGAGTTTCGAGCCGTCCCTGGAAGGAAGCCCCTTCTTCAGGGTCACTTCGAAGCGCTGCCTGGGTTTGAAGTCTCCCAGGATGGTAAAGCCGTTGTATCCCGGTTCCACGGTGAAGGGGGTCTTCGGGGAGAGCTCCACGAATCTGGCAGCCGAGGCCATGTCTGCCCCGATGGATGTGGTGATGGTGATGCCGCTCTGTTCGGGGTAGTTGCTGGAAGCGTAGGCTCCCCGTATTTCCATCTTCCGGGTGACCGTGACTTCCTGCCGGACTTCCTTTTCTATTCCAAGGGGGCCGGCGTCGCTGGTCATTCCGGCGGCCAGGATCACCCGGAGTTTCTGCTCGCTGAAGGGGGGGGTGAAAACCTGGATGCGGGAGGACGGGGCGTTGCCGGAGAAAAAGTACTCCACAGCCTGGTTTTTGTCGTTGGCAAGGACGAGGTAACCCCGGAGCCTGAAGGGGGATACGGGAAGGTTGAACGCCAGCTCGAGAACGGCGTTGCCGTTTTCGGTGAAGTCCACCTGCTGGACCCGAAGAAGCTTGAGGGATTCGGTGGAGAATTCCCAGCTCTGCCTGCCCACGAGCCTGCGCCCCGCCGTGTCCCTGAGGTCATCCCTGAGGGTGGCCCGGAAAAGGGTTGCGGAGGGAAGGTTTGCCAGGGGGGTGAAGACGAAGGTTTTGGCATCTGTCCATTTCCCTTCTCCCCGAATGGAAGGGGAAAAGGCCACGGGATGCCGGTCCGCCGGTAGGGCCTTACCGACCAGGTTCTTCGGGGCCGCCGCCTGGGAAAATACGATCTTGACGGGGGGTCTTCCCTTGACCGTTCCCGAAGGGGAGAAAGAAAGGACGGAGAACTCGTCCGCCGGGGCTGCTTCGGCGAGTCCGGTCCCCCCCGCGAGAAGTAACAGCGCCAGAAACATCAGGATCAGCCTTTTCATGCATATCCTCCTCTTTCACTGTATTTCGGCATGTCGTTCTTTTGTCAAAGGGGCGCGGAAACATCTGCATTATACCCTTTTCCCCCGGGGGATGCCTCACCCTGAAATTCCCCGTCCGGGTGGTCCTGAAGGGTGGGATGTCCCTTTCCCCCGAGGAGGCGCAGGACGGCGGAAAGGGGCAAAGACACGGGGCAGGAGGAGGGGAAAGAGAAAAAGTTTTTTTCTTCCGGAAAAATCATTTTCCCCCTTGCCTACGGAAAAAAGTCCGTTATAATCTTATTGGTTAGTAAAGGTCAATAAAAAGGAGGCCTTCCCATGGACTTTGCAAAACTCACGAAAAAATCTCAGGAGGCCCTGTCTGAAGCCCAGAACAAGGCCATTTCCTACGGACACGCCGAAACGGACGGAGAACATCTCCTTCTCGCGCTCCTGGAACAGCCGGAGGGGCTCATTTCCCGCATTCTCTCCAGGACGGGCGCAGACCCTTCGGCTCTTGCGGGCAGGGTCGAACAGGATCTCTCCCGGCGGCCGAGGGTCACCGGACCCGGCGTGGAGCCGGGGAAGATCCGTATTTCCCCCCGCCTGTCGAGACTCCTCCTGAAGGCGGAAGAACGGGCGGACAGGCTGAAGGACGAATACGTTTCCGTGGAGCATCTCTTCGCATCCTTCTTCGACGAGGGGCGGACCACGGCGGCAGGCCGGATCCTGGCCGAAGGAGGAGTCACCGAGGAGAAATTTCTGACGGCCCTCACGGAGGTGCGGGGCCGGGCCAGGGTATGCAGCGACAATCCCGAATCCACCTACGAGGCCCTGGAGAAGTACGGCCGGGACCTGGTAGCCATGGCCCGGGCGGGGAAGCTTGACCCCGTGATCGGGAGGGACGAGGAGGTACGGAGGGTCATCCGGATCCTCAGCAGGAAGACGAAGAACAACCCCGTGCTCATCGGCGACCCCGGCGTTGGGAAGACGGCCATCGTGGAGGGGCTCGCCGGGCGCATCGTGAACGGCGACGTGCCCGAGGGGCTTCGGGACCGGTCCATCTTCGCCCTGGACATGGGGGCCCTGGTGGCCGGCGCCAAGTTCAGAGGCGAGTTCGAGGAACGGCTGAAGGCGGTCCTCAACGAGGTGAAGGAGAGCGACGGGAGAATCATCCTCTTCATCGACGAGCTCCACACCATCGTGGGGGCAGGTGCCGCCGAGGGAGCCATCGACGCAGGGAACATGCTCAAGCCCATGCTCGCCAGGGGAGAGCTTCACTGCATCGGCGCCACCACGGTGGACGAGTTCAGGAAGCACATCGAGAAGGACGCCGCCCTCGCGCGGCGGTTCCAGCCCGTGCTGGTGGAGCAGCCCTCCGTGGAAGACGCCGTTTCCATCCTGAGGGGGCTGAAGGACCGGTTCCAGGTCCACCACGGGGTGAAGATCCGGGACAACGCCCTTGTGGCTGCGGCGGTGCTGTCGAACAGGTACATTACGGAACGGTTCCTTCCGGACAAGGCCATCGACCTGGTGGACGAGGCCTGCGCCATGATCCGCACCGAAATTGACTCCCTTCCTGCGGAGCTCGACACGGTCTCCAGGAAGGTCATGCAGCTCGAGATCGAGGAGGCGGCGCTGACGAAGGAAAAGGACTCCGCCAGCCTGGGGCGGCTGAAGAATCTCCGGGCCGAACTCCAGGAGGCCCGGGAGGAGCAGGTCTCCCTCCGGGCGGGGTACGAGGCGGAAAAGCAGGGGCTGGCCGAAGTTCGGGAACTCCGGGAGCAGATCGAGTCGGTCAGGAGGGACATAGGGAAGGCGGAAAGGGAGTATGACCTCAACCGTGCGGCCGAACTGAAGCACGGCACCCTTCCCCAGCTTGAGGACAGGCTCCGGAGGAAGGAGGAGGAAATCCAGGCCCGCGGGCAGGGAACCAGGATCCTCCGGGAGGAAGTGACGGAAAACGAAATCTCCGAAATCGTGAGCCGCTGGACGGGGATTCCTGTGAACAGGCTCCTGGAGGGAGAGAAGGAAAAGCTCCTCAGGCTGGGCGACATCCTCCACCGGAGGGTGGTCGGCCAGGATGAGGCGGTGGACCTGGTGGCGGACGCCGTGCTCAGGGCACGGGCCGGAATCAAGGACCCCAGGCGGCCCATCGGCTCCTTCATCTTCCTCGGCCCCACGGGCGTGGGGAAGACCGAGCTCGCCAAGACCCTTGCCGAGGCACTCTTCGACAGCGAGGACAACCTCGTCCGGCTCGACATGTCGGAGTACATGGAGAAGCACTCCGTCTCCCGCATGGTGGGGGCGCCCCCGGGCTACGTGGGGTACGACGAGGGCGGGCAGCTCACCGAAGCGGTCAGGAGGAAGCCTTATTCGGTGCTGCTCTTCGACGAGATCGAGAAGGCCCATCCCGACGTGTTCAACATCCTGCTCCAGATCCTGGACGACGGCAGGATCACCGACAGCAGGGGACACGTGGTGAACTTCAAGAACACGGTGATCATCATGACGAGCAATATCGGGGCCCCCCTCCTGCTCCAGGGCATTACCTCCGAAGGCGAGATCCGGGAGAATGCCAGGGACGGCGTGATGGAGGAGCTGCGGCGGTCCTTCAGGCCGGAGTTTCTGAACCGGGTGGACGACGTGGTCCTCTTCAAACCCCTCACCCCCGCCGAGATCGGGCGGATCGTCCGCCTGCTGGCGTCGGCCCTGTCGGACCGCCTCAGGGAGCGGAACATCTCCCTGGAGATCACGGACCGGGGAGCGGCCTTCATCGCCGCCGCAGCCTACGATCCCGTGTACGGAGCCCGGCCGCTGAAACGTTATATGGTCCGGAACATCGAGACCCCCGTGGCCAGGATGATCATCTCCGGAGAGGCCGGGGAGGGAACGGTCATCATCGTGGACGAAGGTGAGGGAAAGCTGGTGCTTCGGACGGCTGCCTCAGGTGAGGAAGACGTTCAGCCGAATAATAGCTAAAGACCTTTTTGGTGAAGGGGGGACGGCGGAAGTGAAAATCGAACCTGTCCGGGGCGGGGGGATCCTTCCCCCTCTTCCGGCCGATGACGGCGGAACAGACAGGGAGGAAGCCCTGAAAAAAGTGGAGAAGGCGAAGCGGGAAGTGGAAAAGGAACGGCTCGACATCATGGACCGCCACCACGAGTCCGTCAGGAAGTCAGCCGAGACTTATGACAAACTGGTAAAGAAGAAACTCCTGGAGGAGGAGATCGAGAAGAGACGGCTCCACCAGAGGGAATTTCTCGAAGAACGGGCGGAGGAGGCGGAGCTCCGGAGAAAACAGGGGGCTACAGAAGCGGACTGACGGCACACCAGCCGGAAGTCCGGATGAATGACCGGAAGGCGGGACAGTGCCTTCCGGTTTTTTGCATTATGTATTTTTAACGCCAGCCAGTATTACAGATTCCTTCATTCGTGGTACTATTTGCCTCGATCATTATCCGAAGGAGTGACCTTTCTTTATGACGTCAAAAACTTTCCGCCTCTTCCGTACCGAGAGTTCCGGGTTCAAGCTGTCCCTGCTCTCGGCGGGGCATTTTTTCAACGACCTGTACGCCTCCTTTCTGCCCACCTTCATCCCCACGCTCATTTCCCGTCTGGGCATCACCATGGCCCAGGCCGGTTTTTTCAGCACCTTCCTCGGCGTGATCCATATCATCTTCCAGCCCGTCATAGGGTACCTTTCCGACCGGTCGGCGAATCCGTGGCTGGTCATTTGGGGTCCCATCCTCACCTGTTTCGGCGCCACCATGATCCCCCTGTCGCCCACCTACGGAACGGCTCTCTTTTTCGTCGGGCTGTGGGGACTGGGGAGCGCCATGTTCCATCCCCAGGGGCACGGCGGAGTGGGACACGTGGTTCCCCGGGACAGGCTGACCGTCTCACTGGCCCTCTTCGCCGTGGCCGGGACCGCGGGGGTGACGGTGAGCCCCCTCTTCGCCGTCGCCCTGGTGAATACCGTAGGCCTGAAACTCATGCCCGTGGTGGCCATTCTTCCGGTGCTTGTGCTCGGCATTTTCACGTGGCGGACCATGCCCTCCATCTCCCATGAAAGCGGGGACGCCATGACGCCCCAGAAGGGGCTGCTCTCCACCATGAAATCCGTTTTCGCCGTCATTTACCCCATCTGGGCCATGTCCACCGTGAGGGATGCCGCAAGCCAGGGAGTGCGGATGTTCTTTCCCATCCGCATCGCCGCTGAAGGTGGGGATATCGCCTTCGTGGGCACCGTTCTTTTCCTGATCATGCTGGGAAGCACCATCGCCATGCTGGTCATCGGCAAGATGGCCGACAGGTACGGCAAGAAGCAGACCCTGACGGTCACCATGGCGCTCTCCTCCCTCTTTCTTTTCGCAGGGCGGGCGTCGGGGGGGTGGACTGCCATCCTCTTCTTCGTC
>NZ_SORI01000029.1 GCF_004366815.1 Aminivibrio pyruvatiphilus
GACGAAGGACCTGAAGCTGCACCATGCGACGATCACCATGGATCCCGCGACCCACAACCCCGTGGACAAGGATGGCGTGGTGCTGATCGCCAAGGAAGGCAAGGCTCGGTACTTCACGAAAATTAAGCCCCGGAATCCTGAATTCAATGCAGCAAAGGAAGGCCGGCAGGGACAAGTCTATGCGGAACGGCCTGAAAAAAGCCTGTTTCAGATGACTCTAGAGAAGGCTGAAAAGGGAGATCCGGTAGCGCAGTATGACCTGGGTGAACTCTATTTCACGGGTAACGGTGTGCCGGGAGACCTGGGCAAGTCTGTGGAATGGTATCGGAAAAGCGCGGACCAGGGACACACCAGGGCCCAATTCAACCTTGGGTGGATGTATGAAAACGGGCGGGGAGTCCCGGCGGATGAGGCAAAAGCGGCAGAATGGTACCGGAAGGCTGCGGATCAGGGTGACGGAAGGGCAAAAAAATCACTGGAAAGGCTTTTGGCGGCATCCGGGAAAACGGAACCCCAAAAGGAAGGGGTGAAAGAAGAAGCAGCGCCAGCTGTCAATGTTCCAAATGAAGAAGAAAAGAAAGAGGAAGCACCCCGGTTCAACAAGGCGGAAGTGCTGGAAACTCAAAGGCTCCTGAAACAGCTGGGGTTTGAAGTGGGTGCGGTTGACGGCCTGTACGGAAGCAGGACGCAGTTGGCCATCCAGACCTACCAGAGAAATAAGAAAATGGCCGTGGATGGATTGATTTCTGATGCAATGTTGAAGAGCCTCCGCAGATCAGTGGAGGAATTTCAAAAGAAGGCCGAAAAAGAGGCTCAGAAACAGCCTCCGGTTCAGGCCGTGAAACAACCTGAAACGCAAACGGCCGAAAACAAACCCCCGGTTTCCGCTGCTGAGAATCAAAAAACCGGCAAGGAACCTGCAATCGCAAAAGAACCTCCGGCTCAAGAACAGATATCGGAGTCTGAAGCGAAATTCCAGTATCAAATGGGAAAGATGCATCGCTATCGTGACGGGAAAAAAGAATTTGAAAGTTACCTCATTGCAGCTGAATACGGGCTTGCCGATGCCCAATGTGCCCTTGGCGATGTATATATGCACAATAATCTTCTCATTGACGGCAAGCAGGTTGCACCAAATTATAAGCTGGGTGTTCATTGGTATGAGAAGGCTGCGAATCAAGGTCATATCCAGGCACAATACAAATTAGGCTGGGCTTATGAATTTGGAATCGGAACTTATATGAATAAGCTAAAAGCTGCTGAATTCTATCGCATAGCTGCGGAAAAAAATCATCCTATTGCCCAGTATCGACTGGGGTATTTTTATACTAAAGGATTTGGTGTTCCGCGCAACGAGGAGGAAAGTCGAAAATGGTACATAAAGTCAGCCAAACAGGGATACACCCCGGCGAAGCAGTATTTAAAAGTAAATAAAATAAAATATTAGATTCTATAACTTTATCTAATCAGGGGAGTGAGATTATGGCAATCACAAGATGTCCGAACGGTCATTTCTATGATCCAGAAACGAACGACTCCTGTCCATGGTGTGCTGTTCCGGCGGGAAACTTTGATGGAACAAGGCGGGCTTTTCCTGAAACAGCTGCCGTTCCCGATCCGGGGGCTACCGTGAAAATAAACCCGCAAAACCAGCCAAAAGGGGCCCCCGGACAGAGTGCAATCGATGAAGGGCATACGGTGGCGGTTTTCAAGAAGAAAACCGGCATCGATCCCGTTGTCGGGTGGCTTGTCTGTATTGATGGCCCGGACCGGGGAAGGGATTACCGTATCCGCTCGGAAAAGAACGTTGTCGGCCGTTCGGATACCATGGATATTTGCATACGGGGGGACGAGACGATCTCCCGCAGCGACCACGCCTTTATTGTTCACGATCCGAAGAAAAATGTCTTCAGAATCCAGGCAGGATTGAGCCGGGGGCTGATCTATCTGAATGGAGAAGAAGTGATCGCCTCGGAAAAACTCAATGCATACGACCGCATTGAAATGGGGGAAAGCACGTTCCTGTTTGTTCCTTTCTGCGGGGAGAATTTCCAATGGGAAACAAAAAAAGATTCCTGACCTTCCGTACTTCCTTCGCGTGCTTCTTGTTTTTTCTTTTCCTGCTGTCTGGTGGCTGCAGTCCAGCCGCAGGGGCAGTACCGGTAACGCTGCGGGTAAGGCAGGCATTTCTTGAGTTTCCTTCACTGACGGTGTACGCCGACCTGTGGGATGAAGCGGGCAAAATGGCGGATCCCGGACCGGCGGGAAAAATAACCGCAACGGTGGGGAACCAGCCGGTACAGGTAAGCGCCTGGTCTCCTTTTTCCTCGCAGGAGGAGGGGATCACATCAGTTTTTCTTGTGGATATCTCCGGTTCGATCAAGCCGAAACGTTTCGACGAACTCAAGAAAACCATCGCGGCGATGATAGAGAAGATGAAACCCCTTGACCGCGCCGTAATCATTTCCTTTGGAGAGAAGGTGACAGTGGAGCAGGGCTTCACATCTGAGAAAAAATCCCTGCTCTACAGCCTCCAGAACCTGCAGGCGAAGGACAAGCGTACCCAGTTGAATCAGGGGCTCCTTCGGGGCCTGGAACTTGCGAGAACAAAAAAAGAAGACCTTCCCCGCCGGAGGATCATTATCCTCTGCAGCGACGGAATAGATGATATGCCCGGAGGGGCGACGACCGATGAAGTTCGCGAGGCATTGACTCTTGACCCGGTCCCTGTCTATTCCATATTTTTCGATGCCGACTCCATGAGCAAAGCATCGAGAGATGCGGCTTTCAAAGCCATTGGCGAATTCTCACGCAGGTCCGGAGGGCAGGTATTTGATGCAAAGTCATCTGCTTTTTCAGATGTGTTTAGCTCCATATCAGCTTCTCTGAACGAATCCCTTGTTCTGAAAATTGATCTCGGGGAAATGAAACCCGACGGCACGGCGAAGAGGGTTGAAATAGCCTACACCGACGGAGAAAAATCCCTTTATGACGGGATCACGGTCCGCCTCACGCCGCAGCAGGGCCAGGATGCGGAATCAGCACCAAAAGAACCGCTTTCAGCTGACGTTGCAGTGACCGGCAGCGAGCCCGCGGAAAACTGGCTGCAGCAATGGAAGTACCCTCTGGCTGCGGGGGCGGCACTTTTTCTCGGGGGACTGTTGTTCTTAATTATTCAAAAAAAGAAAAAGCAGGCCCTGGTGAAGGACCATGAGGTTAAGCCGCAGGAGAAAGCAACGGTTCAAATGCCGAGGGTTTCCCAGACGGTTTCCGTTCCTGCGGTCCCTTCAATGAAAATTGAGCTCATAGTGACAGGGACAACAGCCCCGGGGGATAAATTTACGGCGAATGTGAGCGACCGTCTGGTCCTGGGGAGGAATACCGGACAGCCTGTCCTTACCATTCCGGGAGACGGGACGATTTCGGGAAGACACTGTGAACTCATCTTTTCCCGGGGGAAACTGTTCGTTGCGGATCTTCAGTCAACCAACGGCACCATGGTAAACGGAGTTCCGGTCAGGGGAGAATTTCCTCTCAATGACGGCGACAGGCTGATGCTGGGCAAAACTGAGATGAGAGTCAAGATCGTTGGGATCGAATGAAAAGGAAACCTCTTCACAAACCGGGCATACTGTGAAGAGGTTTCTTCGTGAAAACTGAAAAGAAAGACTGCCATGAGAGGGCTTTCTACATGAAGCCCCGCATGTGGTCAATGGTCAGAAGCTCTGCCGGCACGGGACTTACGAAAATTTTCCTTTTAAAAGGAGCGAAATGAAAATGCATTACGCCGCTTTGATTGGGGGTCTCCTGGTTCTTGCAGGCTGTTTTCTTCCATGGATTTCTCTCGGAGGTATTCTTGTTGTCAGAGGTTTCGATACCGCTGAAGGCGCGGCTGCGATTGTTTTAGGCCTGTGTGCGGCTGCGGTTGCCAGTTATAATATTTCCAATAAAAGTGACAGACTAAGTCTGGCGTATCCAGTGTGTGGTATTTTCAGTCTGATCATCGGAGTCTACCACATCCTGGAGCTTCGCAGGAAAATAGGAATGATGGCGGAAGGTTTAAAGGCTGCAGAAAAATTCCTGGACATCAAGACTGCTATTATCGAGTACCTGAACATAATGGGCATGGGACTCTGGATCATCGGACTGGGAGGTCTTGTCCTGATAGGAGTTGGATTGTTCAATGCCTTTCCCACAATGAGACCAAAGTTTTTTTCTCCTTCCGTTCCCGGAAACAAGGATAACTATTCTGCCCCTTCTCCCCAGACGGTTCCGAAACGCCAGGCATTTTTATGCGGCATGACAGGGACCTATGCCGGCCAGCAGATTCCTGTCCCGGAAGAAGGGGTTGTTATCGGAAGAGACCCCTCCCAGTGCAGTCTTGTTCTCCATTCATCCTCCGTGTCAAGGCGGCATGCCAGGCTTTCCCAGGGGCCGACTCCCGAAAGCTGGATTCTGGAAGATCTCGGCTCGACAAACGGTACGTTTCTCCAGGAACGGTCGTCCTGGATACGCATTGCAGCGCCTGTAACTCTGACGATCTTCAGAAGATTCCGTGTTGGCGACGACGGCAATGAATTCGAGATCCGGTAGGCGGTTTCATAATGATTGTCTTTCCGGGAAACGCACAGCACATCGGGACTCGCAGCGAACAGCAGGATGCTTTTGGAATCAGCGAAATCGGTGATAGTGAGTTTCTGTCCCATGGAGGCGTACTCGCGGTCGTCGCTGACGGAATGGGGGGGCTTGCAGAAGGCGGCAAGGCTTCCAGGCTCGCGATTAAAACCTTCCTGGAAGCCTATTTGAAGAAGACAGCCGGCGAACCCATCGGGGATGCCCTCGAACGCTCCATGATTGAAACGAATGATGCCGTGTATTCCCTGGCGGTTGAGCTGGGGGAGAAGGGCAACTTCGGAACGACGCTGATAGCCGCAGTCGTGCATGAAAGTGGAATGTACTGGATATACGCCGGGGACAGCCGCATCTATCTCACCGACGGGCAGGCGCTGACCCGGCTGACTGAAGACCATGTGTACGGGAGAAAGCTCAAAAAGGCCGCCGAAAAGGGCCTGATAGAATATGACATGGTGCTTTCTCACCCTGCCAGGGAATCCCTGACGAGCTATATCGGGGATCAATCCGTCAATGAAATAGGAAAGGGCTTTCATTCTGCCCCCCTGCCGGAAAACTTCTCTCTCCTTCTTTGCACGGACGGGCTGTTTAAATTTTTGCCCGAAAAAAGAATCATCGAATGTTATTCCGACGATCCCCGGGAATGGACCCAAAAACTGGTGGATGCAGTCCTGGAAGAGCAGAACCCTTCACAGGACAACATAACCGCCGTCTGCCTGAAGATCGGAGAACCTCAGATAAGGACGCGGGAAGTGAAGGTTGCTCCTTCCAAAAAGAGAAGAACAAAGCTCATAGGGGCCGTTCTACTTCTTGGGTTCGCTATGGCTGCCTGTCTTGGTATTTACTGGAAAGTCAGCCGCAGTGATTCACCCGCAGTGTTAGATCAGGATGCCGCTTCCCAGACCGTTGTTTCAGGAGATGTTCTCCCGGATGCCGGTCATCAGGCGGACGGGAACGGAAACCTCTCGGGAATAATGACGTCCGGGGATATTCCTGCCTCAAAGGATATTATCCTTGCAGTTCCTGTAAAAGAGGATGGAGGGAAGAAGATTGAAGCCGTCCCAAAGAAAGGGAAGAAAAAATAGGTAAAGGCCGATTTTCACGTTTTTTCCGGGATGGTGCCCGGAAACGCAGCATCCGCAAAACGGATCGAGGAGGATCATCGATGGACATCCAGGCAAATGAAATGGGTAGAACAAACCTTTGTCCCTCCTGCTTTTCGGAAAAAGGGCAGTCCGAAACCTGTCCCTTCTGCGGTTACAGGCCGGGGGATTCTAACGACGACTGGAACCGCCTGAAACCGGGGACGATGATCCACGACCGGTACATCGCGGGAAGAATTCTCGGGCAGGGCGGGTTCGGCATCACGTACCTCGGCCTGGACTCTCTCCTTGGTTTGAAGCTGGCAATCAAAGAATACTACCCCGCTGGAGTGGCGGTCCGGAACACCGCGAACCGCACAGTCATGAACGCGAGTTCCGAGACCCGTGAAGATTTCAAACGAGGGATGGAGAAATTTCTCGAGGAGGCACGGATCCTGGCCCGGTTTGAGGGACAGCCGAACATAGTGTCTGTACGGGATTTCTTCGAGGAAAACGGCACCGCCTACATGGTGATGACCTACCTGGAGGGGCGGACGCTGCAGAAATACCTTGAGGAACAGGGAGGGCGGCTGTCCTTCCGGGATGCGATGGACACCCTCTCTCCGGTCATGGACGCCCTTGATGAAGTGCATGCATCAGGACTGATTCACCGTGACATCAGCCCCGACAATATCTTCGTGACACGGAACGGTCAGGTGAAGCTCCTTGATTTCGGGGCGTCGAAATCGGCGATAAACCTGGCACAGCAGAAGAGCCATTCGGTAGTGCTGAAAAGGGGATACAGCCCCCCGGAGCAGTACCAGAGCAGGGGAAGCCTGGGACCCTGGACGGACGTATACGGCATGGCGGCTACGCTGTACAGGTGTGTCACGGGGATGATGCCGCCGGACGCCCTGGACCGGCTTGGAGAAGACACGCTGGTGCAGTCGGGGGAAATCGGGAGACTGTTTCCTTCCCATGCGCAGGAAGGTTTGATGTCAGGTCTCTCTCTCGCTCCGAAGGACCGGCCCCAGAGCATGAGAGCGTTCAGGGAAAGGCTTCTTGGTGAAGAGAACTCTGCTCCGGCAAGGGGAGGAACCGGCAGCACCTGTTGCCGGTGGTAACGATGCTATTCCGGAAGCTCCAAAAAAGAGTGATCAGCAAGAAGGAAGATTCGTATTTCCGCAGGTTCTTGTTGTTTTAGCCGCTCTGGTAGCGTTTGTGTACTTTGCCTTTTTTGCCGGGAATTCCTCTCCGGTACCACCGGTTGTGCCCCCTCCTTCCCGGCAAGAACCCACAGCTCCCCTCAAGCCCACTCCCGCAGCAGAAGTGCAAAGGAATGACCCGAGGTCACTCTTTGAACTGGGGGTGATGTATTGGAAAGGCAATGGCGTTCCACAGGATTATGTGAAAGCGGCAGAATATTACCGCAAGGCAGCAGAATTGGGGCATGCGGAGGCGCAGTACTCTCTTGGAACGTTGTACAAAGGCGGTGCTGGCGTTCCAAAGAACTACGTAGAAGCTGCCAAGTGGTACCGCATAGCGGCGGAACAGGGTTTAAAAGAAGCTCAGTTCCATCTCGGCTATGTATATTACAATGGTGAGGGCGTTCCTAGGAACTTCACGGAAGCCGCCAAGTGGTTTCGCATAGTGGCTGAACAGGGGTATTATTCAGATGCCCAGTTCCGTCTTGGTGCTATGTACGCCAAGGGTGAGGGGGTTCCCCAAGACTATGCGGAAGCGGCCAAGTGGTACCGCAAGGCCGCTGCTCAAGGTCATGGGCCGGCAAAAGAAGCTCTCCGAGAAATGAATAAGGCCGAAAACACTCCTCCGGAGTTGAAAATTCCCAAAACAGTCCGTGCCACCGTTTCCGCAAGCCAGGTCCTCCTGAGATCAAGTCCTTCGATACACTCCGAAAAGAGGGAATGCTCGAAAGAGGGGAAGCGCTAATTGTCGTGACGAAGTGGGTAGCGGAAGTCGATAATGAGGGAATTCTGAAAAATGATATTTCGACGAACAGCGGATATGTCCTGAAAAAAGGGCGTGCGGTCACCATTCGGAAATATGACGCCTATGAGGAAAGGTACGAGGTTACAGTTCAGGATTCAAGAGGTGATGTTTCAGGCTGGGTTCACGTCAGTACAGTGAAATCCCTCAAGGGTGTCCCATGGTATAAAGTGGTAAAGACGGACGGTCAGACAGGGTGGGTTTTGGGGGAGTTTCTTTCCCTGGAATCGAGGTTTGTTGAAGCAGCGGAAAAAATGGATCTCGATGACATCGCCAGGTCTTTTCTTCCCTTTATGCGGAAGTATGCCGAAGCGGTGGCTGAGTCAGTGAATTCAGGGTCTATCTCACCTGCTTTGCCTTACCTTAACCCCGATGGTCCGCTATTAAAAACCAAGGTCGAAAAAATAAAGGAATTACACAATGCCGGAATTCGACAGAAATTACTGGGGATAGAAATTACACAAGCAACCTTGGAAGGCGGGGAAATCGTTCTCTTTGTCTACGAAAAATACGAACTTTCTTTTCCTGACGGTCGAAGAAAAATGTCGGCCGATTCCTATCGTTACAGAATCAGAAGACCTGTCGGAGATTCGGAGACATCTCTCCGGGTCTTGTATTCTTCAGCGATGTTTTCTCCCAACTGAAGAAATGTAGGGATGCAGAAAAGCGCCGTATCTTTCCCGGAGGGGTAATAATGATTTCCGAGTCGTTTTCCCTGTCCCTGGAAGCAGCCGAACAGGAGAAAAATGATCCGGTCGGCTTTCCTCAGGATTGAACCGATGCCAGTGGCAGATTAGGAGAGATATACACATGACAGACAGCAAGAAAAAACCGGGCTGGAGCGACCTCAAGCGGCGCCTTGCCGATCTTGACCGCCCTGCGCTGCTCGGGCTTATTCAGGATCTCTATGCCGCCGACAGAAAGAACCAGCTCTTTCTCCATGCCCGCTTCGCCCTGGTCGAGGACGTGCTCGGGCCCTACAAGGCCGTTATCAGCCGGTGGATTTGTCCTGATGTGATGAAAAACCAGGAAGTTTCCATCTCAAAGGCCAAGAAAGCGATCTCCGATTACAGGAAGGCTGTAGGTCATCCTGAAGGGATTGCAGAACTGATGGTGTTCTATTGCGAATCCTGTTGGGATTTTCTCGGCAGCTGCGGCATGGAGGACGGAGGGTTTTTCGACGCCCTGATCCTGATGTTCGGGCAGGCGCTGAAGGCGGTTGCGAAACTGGAGCCTGATCAGCGGAAAGCCTTTGTTGACAGGCTCGAACGGGTCCGACACGAAGCGCGGAACTGGGGATGGGGCGTGAGTGATGCCATGGACGATCTAATGGAGGAATATGGGCCTGCATGAAAGGGACAACGGGGTGAACGGTCGGGGCGAACTGCGGATACTCCGGGAGGAGAACGCCCGGCTCAAGGAGCTGTTGACCCGGCACGGCATCTCCTGGGAAGTGCCGGTTGCCTCTGAACCCGCTTCTGGACCATTGGAATCCCCTCAAACCAGGACACCTCTCACCGCCGGGGAAAAAATAGCCCTTTTCCGCCAGTTGTTTCGGGGGCGGGAGGATGTTTTTCCCAAGCGCTGGGAGTCTGCCAGGGGTACGTCCGGCTATTCTCCTGCTTGCGCAAATGAGTGGAAGCCCGGAATCTGCGATAAACCCCGGGTGAAATGTGCAGCCTGTGCCCGGCGCGAGCTGATGCCGGTGACTGACCAGGTGGTGTACGACCACCTGGCCGGGAAACAGACCATCGGGGTCTATCCGCTCCTTACTGATGACAGTTGCTTTTTTCTGGCTGTAGATTTTGATGGATCAGACTGGCGGGAAGATGCCGGAGCCTTCATGAAATCCTGCCGGGAGCTGGGGATTCCGGTGGCGCTGGAAATCTCACGCTCAGGCAACGGCGCGCATGCCTGGTTCTTTTTTTCCGAGAATATTCCGGCCCGTGAGGCCCGTCAGCTCGGTGAGGTACTGATAAGCCATACCTGTGATCGTACCCGGCAATTGTCTCTTGCCAGTTATGATCGCCTCTTTCCCAATCAGGACACTTTGCCGAAAGGCGGCTTCGGCAACCTGATCGCGCTGCCCTTGCAGAAACACCCCAGAGAACTGGGGCGCAGCGTATTCGTGGATGAACGACTTATCCCCTATCCGGACCAATGGGGGTTTCTGGCATCCGTTTCTTCAATGACAAGGCGGGATGTGGAAGACTCCATTTCCCGGGCAGGCGGCAGACAGCACCTTCTTGATGTATCCTTTGCTTCCGGCGAAGAAAACGACAAACCCTGGCAAAGCCCCGCACCAGTGGCTGCAAAAATCGCCGGACCGCTTCCGGAATCTCTGACATTGGTGCTGGCAAACCAGATCTATATCCCCAAAGCCGGCCTGCCCCAGCCTTTGGCCAATCGTCTGATCCGGCTCGCGGCTTTCCGGAATCCTGAGTTCTACAAGGCCCAGGCCATGCGAATGCCGGTATGGAACAAACCTCGACTCATAGGCTGTGCTGAGAATTACCCGCAGCATATCGGCTTGCCGCGAGGTTGTCTCGATGGAGTTCTGGACCTGCTGCGGGAGAACGGCATCCATCCGGTGATTCGGGAGGAACGCCTGACTGGACGGGACGTGGCTGTCACATTCACGGGCACTTTGAGAAGCGATCAGGAATCAGCGGTGGGGGAGATGCTCAAATATGAAGTCGGTGTCCTCTGCGCACCGACGGCTTTCGGTAAGACAGTCGCGGCCGCGTCTTTGATCGCCCGGCGGGGGATCAGTACATTGGTTCTTGTTCACCGCACAGAGCTCCTGAGGCAGTGGCAGGGGCGGCTGGAAAACTTTCTTGAGTTTCAGAAGGGAAGTATTGGGGTTATCGGAGGTGGCAAAAAGAAACCCTCCGGTATGATAGACATTGCCGTCATGCAGTCCCTCTCCCGCCGTGAAGACTTGACTGATTTTCTGGATCAGTATGGTCAGATCATCGTCGACGAATGCCATCATTTGTCGGCCTTCTCTTTTGAAAGGATTCTCAAACAGGCCAAGGCGAAATATGTGATGGGGTTGACGGCGACGCCTATACGCCGCGACGGCCATCAGCCCATAATTTTTATGCAGTGCGGCCAGATCCGCTACAATGCCGCAAGGCCCGAATCAGCTCCGCAAAAACTGGAAGTCTGGTCGAAGGCCCTGATTACCCCCGGTATACCAGAGAACTCACCGATACAGGAGGTTTTTCGTGTCCTCGTCAACGACGCCGCCCGTAACAGGCAGATAGCGGAAGATATTTCTGCAGCATATCGGGAAGGCCGAAAAATTCTTGTACTAACCGAACGGACGGACCATCTGCCTCTTTTGCTGGAGGAGGTGGGAAAGGATGTTGAGCATTGTTTCGTGCTGCACGGCCGTATGTCGAAGAAACAGCGGACATCCGTGCTCAAGGAATTGGATTCGTTGGATGAATCCTCGCCGAGGATACTGCTTGCCACCGGACGCCTGATCGGTGAAGGCTTTGACCATCCTCCGCTTGATTCGCTGATGCTGGCGATGCCGATCTCATGGAAAGGAACCTTGCAGCAATACGCCGGACGCCTGCACAGGGAGCATGCAGGCAAGAGCGATGTCCGCATCTACGATTATGCCGAGACGAATCATCTTCAGCTGGCCCGTATGTGGGAAAAGCGCAGGCGAGGGTACCGGTCGATGGGGTATGAAATCAAAAGCCGTGAAGAGGGATAGGCTTGAAAAGCGGTCGGAAGTGCATTTTTTGCGCCCGGGCCCGATTTTTCATAATTGAAGAGTTACGGCTAGAGTACGGCTAGAGTCGGAAAATAGCTTTTATCAACTATAAAGGAATCCTTTACAGTTCGCCGTGAGCAGAAGGAAGCCCAAGGGGAGTTCGATTATCTCAGAAGGGAAGGGAAAATCCCTGCCGTCCGGCGGGGAGGATGAAGCCTGACCGCTATTCTTGGAACGCTCTTTTCCGGGGCTGCCTACCCCTTCGCGGCTGCGGCCAGTTTTTCCCCCAGTTCGAACGCGCGTCTGCAGTCCTCGGGGAAGACGTCCTCGCGGCGCTTTTTCTTCGCTTCGGCGTCAAAGCAGGTGGAAAGATACTCCGAATAGTCGCTGAACTGATAGGTGTCCGTTGACAGCAGAAGTTCACAGTTCCCGAAAATCCGGCTCAGGGTTCTCTGAGTCGCGGCGAAGGTTTTGTCGTAGCCGAAGGAGTGCAGGGACTGTTCGGGGATGTTCATGGTGTAGACCAGCCCGATCCGGAGCCTGCCGGGGAAAATGGAAGCGTAGTCGGGGGTGTAGGTGAGAAACGGGAAGAGGAGGCGCTCCAAAAATGACCTCATTTCACCGGTTTCGGAGCCGAAGTACACCGGGGTTCCCAGGAGAAGAATGTCCGCCCCGGCGGCTTTTTCCAGGATGGGGGTCAGCCCGTCGTTGACGGCACACCGGCCGTAGCTTTTCCCGCCGATTTTTTTGCAGGCGAAGCAACTGACGCACCCTTTGAAGTCGTGGTCGTAGAGGTGCACCAGCTCGGTTTCGGCGCCCTTTTTTGCGGTTCCCGCCAGGGCGTGCTCGAGCAGTATTGCCGTATTCCATGTTTTTCTGGGACTGCCGTTGACTGCGATCGCTTTCATGTTGTGCGCTCCTTTATGTACAGGTAAAAACGGGGATCTTCCGAACGCTCCTGTATTTGTTCAATCGCTTTGTTTGCTGATTATACCGCTAAGGAGGAAACGAGGTCCTTCCCCCCCGGGATGCTCCCTCCGCTTTGCTCTGGATGCTGCGCGACCGCGATCGCTTCGCTCAAGACGACAAGGCAATTGTCATCCTGAGGGCTGTTTCATCGCCCGAAGGATCTCGCTTTTATGCCCCTCAAAGGAAAGGCAACACCTATCCTTCCCCACCGGGGATGCTCCCTCCGCTTCACTCTGGATGCTGCGCGACCGCGATCGCTTCGCTCATTCGGGATGACAAGCAGGGGCAACACCAGATCCTTCGTCGCTCTGCTCCTCAGGATGACAATCAATAGAAAGCGAATCAATAGAAAACGATTCTCCTGTCGCTTCGCTCCTCAGGACGACAGAGCGCTGTCATACCAAGGCCAGTTCCAAGGCCGAGGGATCTCGTTCTTGAGGCAGTCCGGAACCAAAGGCGAGGTTCCTCGCCCCCTCCGGGGACGCGATCGCTGCGCTCGCTCGGAACGACAACCAACTCATCCCCCGATAGCTTCCCTGATGTATTGCACCGCATACAACGGCAGGTTCAGAAGCCAGTCCTCCTTTTTCCATGGCACCATTGACGTCCGCACTGATATTTTCGGCCTGTACTTCTCACGGAAAGTCTTCAGGCTTTTTGCCTGAAGGTTCACCTCGGCCTTCACTTCCAAGGGAACGATATCCCCGCCGGCTTCGAAAAGAAAGTCCACTTCCGCAGTTCCCTTTTCGCTTGACCAGTAGAATACGTCCATACCTTCAGCGGCTTTCAGCTGCTGGAGGACATATTGCTCCGTCAGCGCTCTCTTGAACTCCCGGAAAAGAACGTTTCCATCCACCAGGGTAGCCTGTGAAAGCCCCGCCATGCAGGATAAAAGCCCTACATCGGAAAAGAAGAGCTTAAACGCCCTGAGGTCTGCATAGGCTTTCAGGGGGAGTGCCGCACCGCTCACCCGGTGGACCTTGTGGACAAGCCCGCAGTCGGCAAGCCAGAGCATGGCCATTTCGTATTCTTTCGCGCGGGCTCCCTCGCGGATCAATCCGTACATGAACTTCCGGTTCTCCCTGGCGAGCTGAGAGGGGATGCTGTTCCAGAGCATTCTGATCCGGGGAACGGTATCATTGGGCGCGTGCTTTGAAAAGTCCTGCTCGTAGGCGGACAGGATCCGTTGTTGGATCTCCCTTGTCCCGGAGAAATCCATGGTCTGGGAGAAGTGAGACACCGCTTCAGGCATGCCTCCTACGAAGTAGTAATACTTCAGCAGATCGGTGTAGGTTTGAGCGAACGTGGAGGCAAGAGCGAAATCCCCTTTTTTTAGTACGTCCGCAAATCGCTCTTTTCCAAGGGCACGAAGAAACTCGGTGTAAGAAAGGGGGTACAGGTCGAGGAACTCCACTTTCCCCACGGGAAAGGAGGTTTCCGGGTGAAGGGCCACACCGAGAAGAGAGCCGGCGCACAGGATGTGATGCCGGGGGGCGTTTTCACTGAAATACTTCAGTGAAGCGAGGGCGTCGGGGGCTTCCTGGACTTCGTCGAAGACGAGAAGGGTTTCACCGGGAAGAATTCTTTTCCCCGAGTAGAGTTCAAGGCCGATGAGGATACGGTCCACGTCGAAATCAGGGGAGAAAAGCTCCTTCATCTGCCGGTTGCCGTCAAAATTGACATAGACGGTTTCGGCGTACTCTTTCCGTCCGAACTCCTTCATCAGCCAGGTCTTTCCCACCTGCCGGGCTCCGCGGATAAGAAGCGGCTTTTTGTTCTCCCTGGTTTTCCACTGCTTCAGCGATTCCATTGCAGTTCTGTCCATTCAGCATCACCTGCCTATTTATGAGGTATTATACCAAATAAACAATGGACTTTATGTGTTTTAAAAGCATTTTTACAAATGACTTTTTGTGAGGGGCCCGAAATGATTACTATGATGCGCTTGAAGAGGAAAAGTGACTGCCAATGAGGCCCTTCGTCGCCCTGCTCCTTGAGGACGGCAATCGTGCCGGAGTCACCGGGAATTGACGGCCCGGCGGAATAGGCCGACAATGGAGGCACCTTACCGGAGGTGTCCCCATGAAAAGAATGAAACCTTCGCCCGACAGTCTCTTCCGAACCCCGGCTGAACCCCTTTGCCCCGGGGACATATCTTTTCGAGCCCGCGAAGGGGTTCTCACATGCCGGAAATGAGAATCCTCCACACGTCGGACTGGCATCTCGGCCGCACCCTCTACGGCCGAAAACGGTACGAGGAATACGAAGCCTTTCTGGAGTGGCTGGCCCAGGCTATCCGGGACAACGGGATCGACGTCCTGGTGGTGGCGGGCGACGTTTTCGACACCACGGCGCCGGGGAACCGCGCACAGGAGCTGTATTACCGCTTCCTCCGCCGGGCGGGCTCCCTGGGCTGCCGCCATGTGGTGGTGGTCTCCGGAAACCATGATTCCCCCTCCTTCCTCGACGCTCCGAAGGAACTTCTGAAGGCCCTCGAGGTTCACGTCACCGGGAGCCCCTCCGGAAATCCGGAGGATGAAGTGCTGGTGCTCCGGGACGGGCAGGGAGTCCCCGAGCTGATCGTCTGCGCCGTGCCCCATCTCCGGGACCGTGACATCCGTACGGCCGAGGCGGGCGAGAGCATCGGGGACAAGGAGCGCAAGCTCCTGGAAGGCATCCGGGAGCATTACGCAGCCGTCGCCGCCTGCGCGGAGGAGAAACGCAGGGAGCTCGGGAGCGCCATCCCCATCCTCGCAACGGGCCATCTGTTCGCCGCAGGAGGCCGGACTGTGGAAGGCGACGGTGTCCGTGAGCTTTATGTAGGCTCCCTGGCCCACGTGGACGCCGCAGTTTTCCCGTCCTGTTTCGACTACGTGGCCTTGGGCCACCTCCACGTTCCCCAGAAGGTGAACGGCTCCGAAACAGTGCGCTACAGCGGATCGCCCCTGCCCATGGGCTTCGGCGAGGCGAAGCAGCAAAAGAGTGTCTGCGTGGCGGACTTCCGGGGAAAGGATGCTTCCGTTCGCCTTCTCACCGTGCCGGTGTTCCAGCAGCTCGAGCAGATCCGGGGCGATTGGGACCTTATATCCGGGCGGATCTTCGAGCTGGCCTACCAGGGGTCCCAGGCATGGCTCGAAGTGGTCTACGACGGGGACGAAATCCTGGGCGACCTCCGGGAGCGGCTGGAAGAGGCGGTAGGGAACACCTCTATGGAGGTGCTCCGGGTGAGGAACACCCGGGCCGTCGAGCGGGCGCTGGCGCAGACCATGGAAGAAGAGACCCTGGACGACCTGGACGAGGACGACGTCTTCCGCCGGTGTCTCGAGGCGAACCGGGTCCCCGAAGACCAGCATGCGGAGCTGTTCGCGGCCTACCGGGAAGCGGTCCTCTCCCTCTTGGAGCGCGGGGGTCAGCCGGAACAGGGGGGCCGCCATGAGAATTGAAAAGATCAGGTTTCTGAACCTCAACTCCCTGGTGGGGGAATGGGAGATCGACCTGACCCACCCCGCCTTCGCGTCCGACGGCATCTTCGCCATCACGGGGCCCACCGGCTCCGGAAAGACCACCATCCTGGACGCCGTCTGTTTGGCCCTCTACGGCCGGACCCCCCGGCTGAACCGGGTGACGAAAAGCGGCAACGAGATCATGTCCCGCCAGACGGGGGAGTGCTTTGCCGAGGTGACCTTCAGGACGGGGGCGGGGTGCTTCCGGTGCCACTGGAGCCAGCGCCGGGCGCGGAAAAAGCCGGACGGCGAACTCCAGGCCCCGAAGCACGAAATCGCCGACGGCGAGACGGGCACCCTCTTCGAGTCCAAAATCCGGGGGGTGGCAGGGCAGATCGAGGAAGCCACAGGAATGGATTTCGACCGGTTCACCCGGTCCATGCTCCTGGCCCAGGGAGGCTTCGCCGCCTTCCTGCAGGCGGCCCCGGACGAACGGGCCCCCATCTTGGAGCAGATTACGGGTACGGAAATTTACAGCCTCATCTCCATGGAAGTCCACGAACGCCGCCGGGACGAGCGGGAGAAGCTGAATCTGCTCCAGGCGGAGACTGCTGGGATCACGGTCCTGCAGCCGGAGGAGGAGGAAGCCCTCCGGCGGGACCTGGCGGAGAAGGCGCGGGAGGAAGAGGCGGCCGCCGGGAGGCTGGAGATAACGGCACAGGCCATGAACTGGCTTACGGCCCTGGAGGGGCTGGAACAGGAGATCTCCGGCCTGGCGGAGGAAGAGACTGAGCTGCAGGGTGAATGGGCCGCCTTTGAACCGGACCTGGAAAAGCTCCGCCGGGCCATGAGGGCGGCGGAGCTCGAGGGCGCCCATGCCACCCTCGAGGCTCTGCGGAAGCAGCAGGCCGACGATTCGGAAGCCCTGAAAGCGGAGGAGGAGAACCTCCCCGAACTGGAATCCCGGGCCCGGGAGGGGGCCCAGGCCCTGCTCGAAGCGGAGCTGGGGACCATCCGGGCGAAGGAAGAGCTGAACCGTGCCGCCCCGCTGATAGCGAAGGTCCGGTCCCTTGACCAGCGGCTTGCGGACCGCCGGAACGCCCTTTCGGACATGGATGAGGAATGCCGGCAGGACGGCGGGAACCTGGACAAAGCCCGGGAAAGCCGGGATGAAAAACTGGGGCTTCTCGCCGGTGAGGCGGAACGGCTGGAAATAGCCGAACGCTGGCTGGAGGAGCACCGGCGGGATGAATGGCTGGCGGGCGGTCTGGCGGGAGTGGAGGAACAGGTGAACGCCCTGGTTTCCCGCCAAAAGGATATGGCCGATGGGGAGGCCGCCCTGGAGGCGGTAAAGGAATCCCTCCGGCAGGCGGAAGCCGTGCTTAAGGAATGTTGGGAGCGTACCGGCGCCCGCAGGAGGATCCTGGAGGCCGCATCGGAGGAACTGCGCCGGGAGAAGGAATCGCTGGAGTACCTGCTGGACGGCCGCCTGCTCCGGGAATACCGGGCGGAAAAGGAAGCCCTGCTCCGGGAGATGGCCTTCCTCGCCAGGATCGCCGAGCTGGAGGACTACCGGGCAAAACTCGAGGACGGCAAGGAGTGCCCTCTCTGCGGCTCCCTGGAGCACCCCTTTGCGGAGGGGAACGTTCCTTTGCCCGACGAGACGGAGGGGAAGATCGCCGCCCTTGAAAAGCTTATCGCGGAGGCGGAGGAGCGGGAAACGGCGGTGCGGGGGCTCGAGAAGTCCGAGGCGGCAGCCCGTCAGCAGATGGCGGACGGAGAAAAGGACGAAGGGGCGGCCCTTTCAGCCAAAACGGCGGCGGAAAAGGCATTGGCTCTCTCCGCTGAAGGACTGGAAAAATTGCGGGCGGACTGCCTGCGTCTTACAAACCTCCTCAAAGACAGGCTGCAGCCCCTTGGCATCGACAGCATTCCGGAGGGGGATCTGCCCTCTCTGGCGGTCTCCCTGCGGGAACGGATGAATGCGTGGCAGCAGAAGGTCCGGGAGAAGGCGGACATGGAAAAGAAGATCGGCCTTCTGGAAAGTGACCTGAAATGGCTCGACGGCACCCTGGAAACCCTGACCCGCGCCCTTGACGAGAAAAAGAGACGGCTGGAAACTCTCCAAAAAGAGTATGACCGCCTCCTTGAGGAGCGGAAGGAACTCTACGGCGAAAAGGATCCCGACGGGGAAGAGCATCTGCTGAAGGAGGCCCTGGAAACCGCCGGGGAGGACGAAAGGAAGGGCAGGGAGCTCCGCGACGGATTGAAAGAACGGGCTGACAGGGCGAAATCCCGGATGGAATCCCTGCAAAAGGGCATCCTTCGGAGGGAGCCGGAAGTGCGGAAGGCGGAGGCCGCTTTTTTCGCCGGTCTTTCCGCGGCAGGTTTTGAAGGTGAAGAAGACTTTCTGGAAGCCCGGCTTGAACCGGAGCAGCGGGAGGCCCTGGCTGCGGGGAAGAAGGATCTGGAAGACCGCCGGACGGCCCTGGCGGCCAGGCGGGCGGACCGGGAAAGGAAACTGGCGGAGGAACGATCCCGGAAGGTGACGGACGAAACCCCCGAGGCACTGGAAAACCGTTTCCGGGAATGCGAGGATTTCCTGAAGGCCTTGCGGGAGGCGGTTTCAGGCCTCAGGCACAGGCTGAACGAGAACGCCGCATCCCGAGAGCGGGTGAAGGAAAAGAAGGCGGCCCTGGAGGCCCAGGGCAGGGAGTGCCGCCGGTGGGACGGCCTCCATGAGCTGATCGGTTCCGCTGACGGAAAGAAATACCGTAATTTCGCCCAGGGACTGACCTTCGACATGATGATCGGCCAGGCCAACCGGCAGCTTCAGAAGATGAGCGACCGGTACCTGCTGGTCCGGGACAGGGAGCAGCCCCTGGAGCTGAACGTGGTGGACGGCTACCAGGCCGGTGAAATACGGTCAACCAAGAACCTCTCAGGAGGAGAGAGCTTCATCGTCAGCCTCGCGCTGGCCCTGGGGCTCTCCTCTATGGCGAGCAGGAACGTCCGGGTGGATTCCCTCTTTTTGGACGAAGGCTTCGGCACCCTGGACGAGGAAGCCCTCGACACCGCCCTTGAAACCCTCGCGGGCCTGCAGCAGGACGGCAAGCTGATCGGGGTGATATCCCACGTGCCCGCCCTCAAGGAGCGGATCAGCGCCCGGATCGAGGTCGTCCCCCGGACCGGGGGCAGAAGCCGGATCACCGGCCCGGGGTGCAGTAGAAATTCCGAGGCGGGGTAGGGGGGATGAAATGCCGCCCTTGTCGCCCTGAACGGAGTGATCGACTGGTTCTGTCATCCTGAGGCCGGTTTCTTTGGCCGAAGGATCTCGCTTTTGATTCCGCTGAGACTCAAGCCCAAAATCCCTCCCTGGAGGGGAAGAATCCCGGTTTTGTCATCCTGAGGAGCGTAGCGACGATCGCGGAGCATCCCCGGAGGGGAAGGATCTCGGGGGTGATTTTAAAGATTCCAGAAACAGGTCCTTCACTTCGTTCAGGACGACAGACCGGGATAGTGTCGTCCCGAACGGAGTGAGCGACTGGTTCTGTCATCCTGAGGCCGGTTTCTTTGGCCGAAGGATCTCGAGGTTGTTTGAAGGTTCAAAAAAACAGATTCCTCCCCTCCAGAGATGCTCCCTCCGCTTCGCTTGGGTGCTGCGCGAGCGCGATCGGCCGAGAACCCTGCCTCGGGATGACTGACTTACCATGTCGCCCCGCAAGGGAGCTGAAATGTGGAAGAGTTGAAGGAGGGGTATTCTGTAATGCCGGTAAGTGCTGGAAACTCTGAAAGGCCCGGCGGTGAGCGTTCAGGAGACGTACAGCCGTTCCTGTTCCATCCGGCGTGATGAGGCCTCAATAACAGGCACCCGGTCCGCCGGTATTGTTTGGGTGCGATATCGGCCGTCTTCAAGAACAACGGGCTCAACCAGACCTGCACGGACAGCCCTGATCAGGTCCCCCTCGTTTCGTACAGGTTGAAGAAACCGTGTGGCGCAGAGCCCCACACGCTCCGGAAGGTGGGCGTCGCTTCCTCCGAGCCGGGCAAATCCCAGTTCGAAAGCGAGATCCGACGCCATGGCGTTGTGATGCGGGCGGGTGCTTCCGTTCAGGGCTTCGATGCCGTGCAGGCTATGGAGCCCCCGTATTCCATTTCCCAGTCCTCTGTCGTTGTCACGGAAGGGGTGGGCGCTTACGGCACACCCTCCCTGCCGGTTGACGAGGGAAACAAGCTCATCCGCGTGCATTGCGCGATCCGGTACCTTGTCAAGGCCGAAAACGAGCAGGTCTCCCTCGAAGGTCAGGAATTCCATACCGACCAGCACCAGAAAGTCATGCCTGCGGGTCAGCTGTTCCGCAAGCCGCCGCATTCCCATGTGCTCGTGATCGGTGACGCACAACCCGTCAAGGCCTGCCGCCTTTCCGCGGAGGATTGCCTCACGGATAGGAAGGGGACTGTCGTAGGAAAATTCTTTTGAATGAACGTGGGTATCAAGAATCATAGCCCGCTCCGTTGTCTGGATGTGAAAAAACACAATGAACGGAATTATACTTATTAAATCTTAGAATGTCAAAAAGGAGAAGCGAGATGTTTCGGGAGAGAGATACATCTCTTTTCGGGCATGCTTTATGCTACGATTGACCTCATCCGGCGCAGTCCGAAAGGAGGCGAATCCCGTGCCCGAAGCGACCGTCGTCATTTCGCTCTTCAACAAGGGGCCCTATATCGGTCGGGCGCTCACATCCGTCCTGAACCAGGGCCTGCAGGATATTGAAGTCCTGGTCGTGGATGACGGTTCCTCGGATGACGGCCCCGAACAGGCGGCGGCCTTTCGGGACCCGCGCGTCCGCCTGATCCGCCAGTCCCACGGCGGCGTTTCCACCGCACGGAATAACGGAATCCGGACCGCCTGCTCTCCCTTTGTCGCTTTTCTCGATGCAGATGACGAATGGCGTCCCGGTCACCTGGCAACCCTGCTTCGCCTCCATACATCCTTCCCGGGCGCAGGAATCTGCGCCACTTCCTACGTGTTCATCATGCCTGACGGGACCAGGAGGGCGCCCACATTCTCGGGCTTTCCCTGTCCGCCCTGGGAAGGGCTCCTGCCTGACTACTTCCGGGCGGCGGCCATGGGGAAGCCGCCGGTCTTTACTTCCGCTGCAGGAGCTCCAAAAAAAGTGCTGCTCGAGGCAGGGCTCTTTGCCGAGGGCGTCCACCTTGGAGAGGATCTTGACCTCTGGGGACGGATAGCCCTGGAGTCCCCGGTGGCGTTCAGCCATTCCGGGCCTTCCTGCTACAGAAAAGACGCCGGAAACCGCCTGTGCGTGCGCATTCCCCGGGAGCGGGAGCTGCCCTTTGTTGCCACTGCCAGAGCGCGGCTTTGCAAAGGAAAAGTTCCGGATCATCTGGTTCCTTCGCTCCGGGCCTACTGCTGCAAGCTGGTTTACCTTTCCTGCAGGCATCTGCTGCGTGCGGGACGAGTGGACGATGCGGCCCTTCTGCTTCACAAATCGGGTTTTGAAGGGGAAGAAAACGGCCACATCAGGAGAATACGGACCGCCGTTGCCGGAAAGGGGGGCTGAGAATGAGGGTTCTTCACCTCTTGAGCCAGCGTCCGGATTCCACGGGAAGCGGGACAATGCTTCAGGCTATCCTTACCGAATCGGAAAAATTCGGACATGAAAACATGGTCGTGGCGGGCATACAGGAAGGTTATCTCCCGGTTTTTCCGGGCCTTTCACATCTCCGGACCCGTTTCGTCACCTTCGGGGGAGGAGACCTCCCATTCCCGATACCGGGCATGAGCGACGTTATGCCCTATCCGTCCATGAGGTTCTCCGACCTGACGGACCGGCAGCTCTCTTCCTACAGAGATGTCTTCAAAACGGCGGTCCTGAAGGCCGCGGCCCGGTTCCGGCCTGACATTATCCACTCGAACCACCTCTGGCTGGTCACATCACTCGCCCGCCGCATCCTTCCGGGCATCCCCATGGTCGCCACATGTCACGGCACCGATCTTCGGCAAATGCACACATGCCCCAGGTTCAGGCAGGAGGTTGTCTCCGGATGCTCCGGCCTGGACGGAGTATTTGCGCTCTTTTCAAGACAAGCGGAGGAGATACGGCAGGTCTACGGCATTCCTGCCGGACGGATCCACGTCACAGGCGCCGGATTCCGGAGCGGACTGTTTGTTCCGGGAGAGAAAAAGACGGATATCCCGACAATCGTTTACGGAGGAAAACTGAGCCGCGCCAAGGGGGTACCCTGGATGCTCCGGGCATTCGCTTCCGTCACCGACCTGCCGTGGACGCTGTTTCTTGCCGGAGGGGGAACAGGCCCCGAACGGACAGAATGCATCGACCTCGCCGGGAGGCTCGGAAACCGCGCAGTCATTGCGGGATCTTTGAGACAGGAAGATTTCGCGGCCGCCCTGTCCGGGGCGAACATGTTCATCCTTCCCTCCCTTTACGAGGGGCTGCCCCTGGTACTTCCCGAGGCTCTTGCCTCCGGCTGTCTCTGCCTTGCCACCGACCTGCCGGGTGTGAGGGACATCCTTAAAATGGCGGGAACGGACTGGCTCCGGCTGATTCCCTGCCCTCCCCTTGAAGGTGCTGATACCATCGCGCCGGGGTACGAATCGAAATTCGTCGGCGACATTGCCGCAAAACTGAGGGAGGCATTGACGGACATCTTCCACAGGCCGCCTTCAGCGGAATCGTACAGAGAACTGGCTGAACGGCTGAAAAACAGCACGTGGCAGGCAGTGTTTCAGAGGATGGAGAAGGTGTACTTCACGCTGGCAGCTTCTGAATCCCGGTGAAGGCGAGATTCTTCGGGCTTCGCCCTCAGAATGACAGGCAAATACTGTCGTCCTGAACGGAGCGACGCGCAGGGAAATCCAGAGGCTCATTTGCCCCGTGCCGGAGCCGGGGCAGCGGCTTTCAAGGCCCTTTTGCAGGCAGGTTCTCAGAGAAGTTTCTGCAATCCTTCCCTGTTCTCAATGATTATCCTTTTATGTCCCTTGAGTGAAATGAGCCCTTCTTCCTGAAAGGAAGACAGTTTCCGGCTCAGGGTTTCCTGGCTCATCCCCAGTTGGGAGGCGAAGTCTCCTTTTGTCATGGGGAGAATGATTTCCCTCTCTTCACCAGATAAATCGAGCAGAACCCTCGCCAGCCTCTCTTCCACGGAATTCAGGCTGATTTCCTTTATCAGGTTTTCGGCCCGTTCGAGCCTTTTGCTCAGTTCGTCCATAACCTTGAAAGCGATGGAGATATATTTCGACATCAGCAGCTTCAGCTTCCCGCCGTCGATAAAGCACATGGTGGAGTTTTCAAGGGCTGCCGCATCGTCCGTAAACGGAAGGTAACTGAACAGTGAAAGCTCTCCGATGAATTCTCCCGGGCCTATGACTCGTATGACCTGTTCCTTGCCGTCGGAACTGAGCCTGGATATTTTCACCCCGCCGGTGTGGAGAATATAGAGTTTCCCGCCGGTGTCCCCCTCCCTGTAAATGAACTCTCCCTTTTGAAAGGTGCGGGGTTCGGTAATGGAGGCTATCTCCGACATTTCGTCAGGGCTCAGGGATTGAAAAAGAGGCACATTTTCAAAACAGTTCCGCCAGTTCTCGCCACCACTGCAGCTACAGTTCTTCAACAGCAATTCCCCCTTCACCGGATGGAACGTCCTCCGGCTTTTTCGATTCCCCGTAATGAAGCAGCCTGACCGCGTTGAGTATGACCAGGAGTACGGAAACTTCATGTACCAGCATTCCGAATGACAGCGTAACGGTTTTGGCCAGCACTCCCGCCAGAAGAAACGCCGCCACAAGAAGAGCGAAGGTGATGTTCTGCTTCATGTTCCGGACGGTAGCCCGGCTCAGGCCGACCGCATAAGACAGTTTCCTGATTCCTGCCGACAAGAGTACCACGTCCGCCGTTTCCATCGCTATATCCTTGCCGGCTCCTCCGACGGCTATTCCCAAATCCGAGGACGCGAGCGCCGGTGCGTCGTTGACTCCGTCGCCCACCATGGCGACGCTTCCGTACCGTTCACGGAGTTCGGACAGAATCCGCACTTTGTCGTCGGGAAGCAGTTCGCTGTAAAACTCGCGGATGCCTGTTTCCTTTGCAATCGCCTGGGCCGCTCTTATGTTGTCTCCGGTCAGCATGACAATCTTTTCAATTCCCCGCGATTCAAGGTCGGCAATCAGAGCCTTCGCCTCAGGCCTCACGGTGTCGGCAATGGAGATGATGCCGCATACTCTCTCAGCCGTGCCCACGATAACCGCCGTCTGCCCCTTTTTCTCCTCGCTCTGCAGATAACTTTCGTGCCTCTCAACACTGATTCCGTTGTCCGTGAACAATTTCCTGTTGCCGATGAAGTAGGTTTTTCCGTCAAGGCTGAATCTGAGCCCATGGCCGCTGAAAATTTCCGCATCCTCAGGAGTTTCGCTGATCCGCCCCAGTTTTTTTGCCGCCGCTGAGATGATGGCTTTTCCCAGCGGATGTTCCGAGTAGGATTCACCGACCGCAGCAATCCTTAAAAGTTCATCTTCGCTCATGCCCACCGGCTCTGCCCGTGTCACGGAGGGTTTCCCGACGGTCAGGGTTCCTGTCTTGTCAAAAGCGACAGCCTTTACGGTTCCAAGTTTTTCCATAATTTCCCCGCCCTTGACAAGAACACCGTGTTTTGCCCCGTTTCCTATGCCGGCCACGATCGAGACGGGGGCCGAGATCACAAGAGCACCCGGACAGGCTATGACCAGAAGTGTCAGGGCCAGCACCAGATCTTTCGTGGCGAGGAACAGGGCAATGGAAAGAAAGATAATCGCCGGGGTGTAATAGCGGGAGAACTTTTCCAGGAACTTCTGTGTTTTCGCCTTCTTGTCCTGGGCATCCTCAACCATCTGCAGAATCCTGGCAAAAGTGGTGTCCTCGCCGACCCTGTCTGCCCTGACAATCAGATATCCCGACTCGATGACGGTCCCCGAAAACACCGTTTCATCCACGGTGCGGCTTATGGGAATGGACTCTCCGGTAATGGCCGCCTGGTTGATGTAGGCCGAGCCCTCCACGACGGTTCCGTCGACCGCTATTTTTTCTCCGGGCCTCACCACCACGAAGTCACCTTTCACCACATCTTCCGGATCGACCTCCGTTTCGGCGCCGTTTCTTCGCACTCTTGCCTTATCCGGCGCCATATCGAGCAGAGCCTTGATGGAAGACCTCGTCTTTTCAATGGTCCTGGCCTCAAGGTAGTCGCCCAGCATGAACAGAAAGGTTACCGCGGCCGCCTCCCAGTACTCGCCGATGATAACGGCTCCGGTAACGGCAATGGTTACCAGGGCGTCGATCCCGACGATGCGATGCCTCAGCGCCCCGATGGCCTTCCTGAAAACAGGGGTGCCTGCAATTACGGTTGTGGCAAGCATCAGAAATATCGTGATCTTTTCGTATCCGATCATCTCTTTCAGCACGAAGGATGCAGCGGCCAGAATCCCCGAGATGAGAACAATCCGCCCTTTCGTCATTTTCATCATTGCAGACACCCCCTTCTTCCTACTTTTCGCTCAGGACCCGGTAGCCCAGGCTTTCAATTTTCGCCCTGATCTCTTCTGCGGTGACAGCGCTGTCGTCAAAGCTCACCTTTACTCTTGATGAATTGAACAGCACCTCTGAACTGCTGATGCCTCCGGTTTTTTTCAGCATACCCTCGATTTTCGCTATGCAGCTCGGACAGGAAACGGTTTCCAGCTGAAACGTTCTGTTTGTCATGAATATGACCTCCCTTTATGTGTGGTAGGCTGAGGATACAGGAGGCCCGGATTTCCTTCCTTGACGCAGGTCAAAATTTTAAAAAACCTCAAATTGTGGTCATTCCGAAGAGGCCAGTTTAAAGGATAGCGGGATCTGATTTTTCCTCTCATTCCCGAGGAGCGAAAAAGAGAGATCCGGAACAGGGTACCGCCCTGATCCGGATCTCTCTTTTTGCTTGCCGGAACGTCCCGAGTAGTATGGACGGACTGCCGGCCGATTCTTCTTACCTATCTTCCCTTGGAGGGATTGTTTCTTTTCTGGGCTGTATTTACCTTTGCCGGTACAAGCCCCCGTTGTTCCCCTTCGTGCTCGAACCGGAAGTACCCCACCAGTTTCCGGAGTTCCCTGGAGAGATCGGCAAGATCTTCGGAGCCCTGGGCGACCCGTTCCGCCGACTCGGCCACTTCTTTCATCTGTCCCCGCACCATGTCGGAGGACGCCGCCGAGGCACTGACCCGGGACGCGATGTTCTGCACAGCCCCGGCGATCTCCTCGCTCGACGCCGCCTGTTCCTCCGAGACGGCCGCCAGGTCCTGGGTCGAGGACGAAATTCTTGACAGGGCTTCCATCATCTTCGCAATGGTCTCCCGGGTCCCTTCCGCGAGCCCGGCAGAGGCGTGGGAGTTCTTCGCGCTCTTTTCCGACGAGGAGACCACCTGGTCCAGGTCTTTTGTAATCATCCCCGCAAGCTCCGCGATCTTCTTCGCCGCCTCGTTGCTCTCCTCGGCGAGCTTCCGCACTTCTTCCGCCACCACGGCGAAGCCCCGTCCTGCCTCACCCGCCCGGGCGGCCTCGATGGCGGCGTTGAGGGCGAGGAGATTGGTCTGGTCGGCGATGCCTCCGATCTGGGAGACGAAGCTCTGGATCTCCCGGGCACGGTCGCCGAGTTTCCGGACCTCTTCCGAAGCCTGTTCAGATTCCGCCGCTACGCCGGC
>NZ_SORI01000030.1 GCF_004366815.1 Aminivibrio pyruvatiphilus
TGGTCTTCGGGAAGCCAGTCCTCAATGGACTGGGGGAGTATGTACGGAGTCGCTCTGTCTACTGTCTGGAATCTGGTCACCATGCTCTTTCGCCGGCTTTGGTCGGGATGAGTCTATTTTATCCGATGTGGCCTAAGTCCGACAGGCTCCTAGAGGGCAGGATGCGGTGAGGAAACATCCGACGAAGGGAGGCTGGGAAAGGGAAAAATCGGGGCAACGGCAGCGGAGCGTTTCTGCAACTCAAGAAAACACTTGAAAGGGGAGAAATCAATGAAACTGAGAACAGGTATCGCAGCGGTACTTCTTGTGGCCCTCTTGACAGGCACGGCCTTCGGCGCCCAGTTCACCATCAACGCGGGCATAGGCCTGAACGACAAGTCCGCCCAGTTCCAGTCCCTGAAGTTCTTCAAAGAGATCGTGGAGAAGAACTCCGAAGGGAAGATCGAAGTGGTCCTCTTCCACTCCAGCCAGCTCGGCGACGACCGTACCATGATGGAAGCCCTCAAGATGGGAACCCAGGAGATGACCTGCCCCTCGACCGCTCCCATGACGGCCTTCGTCAATGCCTTCAAGATTTACGACCTTCCCTTCATCTTCGCCGGCGAAGATGTGGCAGACTACATCCTCGACGGGCCCGTGGGGAAAAAGCTCCTCGACATGCTCCCCGCCCAGGGTATGATCGGCCTCGCCTACTGGGAGAACGGCTTCAGGATGCTCACCAACAGCGTCCACTCCGTCAAGTCCCCCGAGGACCTGAAGGGGCTCAAGATCCGCACCATGGAGAACCCCATCCACCTGGCAGCCTTCAAGGTAATGGGCGCCAACCCCACCCCCATGGCCTTCGGCGAGCTCTTCTCCGCCATGCAGCAGAAGGTTGTGGACGGCCAGGAGAACCCCTGGGGAACCATCTTCCTGCAGAACTTCTTTGAAGTCCAGAAATTCGCCACCGACACAGGGCACGTTTATTCACCTTTCGTGCTTCTCATCTCGAAGATTTTCTGGGACAAGCTGCCCGATGATATGAAGAAAGTCGTCCAGGACGCCGCCGACCAGGCGAAGGTCCACAACCGTGAGATCAACCGGAAGATGAACGCCGAGTACCTTGAGAAGCTGAAGGAGAAGATGGAAGTGACCATCCTCACCCCGGAGCAGAAGGCCGCCTTCCAGCAGGCCTGCCAGCCCATTTACGACCAGTTCGCCAAGGACATCGGCGAGGACCTGATCAAGGAAGTCCAGAAGCTTACCTCGGAATACAAGAAATAATAATCAGCGCAGCGCAAAAACAGGGCGGTCTCCCAAAGGGAGGCCGCCCTGTTTTTGCGGTTCTGAAAAAAATGCCTACTTCATCCTGACGCCGATGCCCCGCTCCTCGTCCGTTCCGGGGACAAGGGAGTCGCAGAAGGCCGCGCAGATACCCGCCACCGCCATGGGGGTCTTCAGGATGGCCCAGATCATGCCGCCGATTGTCTGCAGGAAGGGATTGTACTCGGGATTCATGAAGAACGCCTGGTTCTGCTCGATCCACCCGGGAAGACCCATGGCCATGAGGAACGAGAATCCCACGATGAGGACGTTCCGCTGGCTTCCCATGTCGGCCCGCATGAGTACCTGGATTCCCAGGGCGCCGATGGTGCCGAAGAGGGCGATGTAGGCGCCGCCGATGACGGGCGACGGCATGGTGGCAACCAGGGCACCGAGCTTCGTGACGAAGCTCATGAGAATGAGGATGATGGCTCCGGTGCGGACCACCCAGCGGGAAGCCACGCCGGTAAGGCCGATGAGACCGATGTTCTCCGTGTAGGAGGTGGTTCCCACCGATCCGAAGAGGCCGGACAGGGCGCAGTTGAGCCCTTCGGCGCCTATGCCCCGGCTGATGGTCGCCTCGTCGGGATCATCGAGTCCCGAAGCGTAAGAAACGGAGTGGTAGTCACCCACCGATTCGATCATGACGGCAAAGAACCCGGCGAGCAGGGCACCGAAGGCCAGCATGCTGAACTTGGGGGCGCCCCAGGGCATAATGACGTTGTAGCGAAGCCAGGGAGCCTCGATAACCCTGCTGAGATCCACGTGGGCGGGATGCCCGGCGGGGAATATTCCCGCCCTGCTCAGCCCCAGGCAGACGAGGTAGGTCAGCACGATGGAGGAGAGAATGGCGAAGATGTTGGCGTACTTGTTCTTGCTCACGAGGCTGAAGATGAAGATGAGGGCCACCACCATGAGGGAGATGGGCCAGTAGTTCGCCGCGTTGAACTGGATGGCCGTGGGGGCCAGAGAAAAGCCTATGGCCATGATGACGGGGCCGATGACCACGGGCGTGATGATCTTCCTGATGTAGCCGATGATCCCGGTGTAGCCTATCACCGAGAGGATGATGCCGCCCAGGATGAGACCTCCGCCCATGTACTGCATGACCACGTCGGGCCCCATGGCCTTGTAGGCCCCGATGATGGTCATTACCGACGGGATGAAGCTGAAGCTCGATCCCTGGACGATGGGAAGGCCGGTGCCGAACTTCGGGTGGGTCTGGATGAGGGTGGCCACGCCCATCCCGAAGTAAACGCACGAAATCAGGGCCGCAATCTGGAGCTGGTCCATACCCATGGCCGGTCCGAAGATCAGGGGAACGAGCGCCGTGGCGCCGAACAGGGTCAGAACGTGCTGGGCGCCCGCGAGGACCATGATGGGGAACGGGGGCCTGTCGAGCAATCCGTAGACTACCTTCTTTGCCATTGGCGAATACACCTCCTGTAAGTTGGTATTACTTCGAAGGAACCTTCATTTCTTCCCGGCGCACCGGAATACTCCCGCCACACCTCCTTTCACTGAGAGATCCCGCCTCTTCACATCCCGGGGCCGTCGTCTTCCCCCGAGGCGAGGAAATGGTTGACCAGCAGATTCATGAAGACACCCACGGTAACGGCGATGAACACGTTGTTGTTCACGTACATCCTCCAGAAGGGCGTCAGCGTGGCCGCCCACTTCGCACCCGCCGTGCTCGCGTAGAAGGGGAGCATGATGGCCATGCCGAGGGCCGTGCCGGCCACGAGGTTGTTCTTGAGATTCCGCTTCTCCGAGGTGATCACATCGATGCCGGAGAACATGATGAGGCTCGCGCTAATGGCGAAGACCCCGCCTATGGCCGCCCTCGGGATGGAGGCGAGCATGACGGCGAGCTTCGGCGAAAGACCGTACAGAAGGAACATCACCGCGGCCACCTGGGTGACGAACCTGCTGGCGATGCCCGTGGCGGCGATGATGCCGATGTTCTGGGTGTAGCTTGTCACCGGCAGGGCCCCGAGGAAGCCGCTGGCGATGCATCCTGCTCCTTCCGCGGCGATCCCCCGGTTGATGTGCTTCACCCTGTAGCTCTCGCCGGAAACGGCGCAGGTGGCGGCATAGTCGCCCAGGGACTCGAAGATGGATCCGATGTACCCGGTAAGACCGCCGATAACGGCGGCGATGACAAAGGCAACCGCCGTGTCGGTGCCGTCAAGGCCCCGGAAGGGAAAGAGCTTCGGCATGGCGAACCAGGGCGCCTCCGCCACCCTGGCCCAGTCGTATTCACCGAGAAGACTGGCCGCGCCCACACCCACAAGGAGAGTGGACACCAGGATGAACCCCCGGGACATGATCCCCCTGCACCGGAACTTCAGGAAGAGAGCCACCAGGAAGGCAGCGAGGGCGAGCGCCAGATGCATCTGCCTTCCGCTGCCGAAGATCCACGTGAGGGAAATCCGGGCGGCTACAAACCCTATGGTGGCCACCACTGAACCGGTCACCACGGGGGGAATGAACTTCCGGATCCTGCCGAGCAGCCGGGACATGCCCAGCAGGACTTCCAGGATTCCTCCGACGAACACGGCGCCCCACATGGCGGGAAAGCCGTACATGGCCGTCACGGGCCCCATGGCTGAGAGCACCGAGGCCGAGGGCCCCTGGACGATGGGAAGCCTGTTGCCCACAGTGGTCTGGATAAGGGTGGCCACGCCCATGGCAAGGAAGCAGGTGCTGATCATGACGGGCAGCACGGACTGGGGCAGCCCGGCAAGGGTGACGAACATGCCGGCCCAGATGAAGGGCGTGAAATCGACCAGGGTCACCTGCCAGGCGTAAAACAGGGTTTCGAGAAACGTTTTCGGGCGGTCTTCGATGCCGAGAACCGGTGTGATGGAACTGACCACTTCCTGTTCGAATACGAGCTGTTCAGGATCATAGGAAGGCATTCTTATTTTCCTCCTCGAAAGGATAGTCTCATTTCCCCCTGCTGACCGGGCCGACCCCGGATCCGGGAGAGGGAACCTCCGGGAAAGCGCATTGCATGAGCCATCACGACGTTTCCGGCCACCTCCCCTTCCGCAGGTATTCCGCGATGTCCGGGGCACCGATGTTCATCAGCCCTTCGGTTGTCTGCAGGCCGGTTTCGGGGTCCCATCCCCGTTCGCGGTAAAATTCGTCAAGCATCTTCTCAAAGGACGGCCTGTCCATCACCGCCCCGGCATAGGGTCCGAAGGTGAGGGGCTCCTCCATGACCCTGGCCGGGAGCATGTCATCCTTCCTGCCGAATCCGGCATGGACCGTGTTGAAGGCCTTCTCGGCCTCGACGATCCGCCGTCCTCTCCTCCAGATCTCTTCGGGAGTCAGCCCGCCGCAGCCGAAGGCCTCCAGGGCGCGGGAAAGGGGTTCAATGTCCGCCAGGGCGGGATCATACCACCCGGAGGTGAAATAGCACATCCCCACCGAGTCGACGATGGCCTTGTAGATTTCGTACCAGGCGACGAGCCTGCCTTTTCCCCCGTATGATCCGGGAACTCCGGCGTTATCATTGCCGAAGAGCCATTGTCCGGTCCAGGAGGAAATCTGCCGGTTTTCCGTCTGGGGCGAGCCGTTGAGGTGTCCCCCTCCCCTGGCGCTCACCGCCATGCCGAACCCCCACGCCTTGTGTGACCGGACCCCCTGCTCGTTCAGCCCGACCCCCTTGACGTGCATGGCGAACTGTTCGCTGCCCCGGCCCACAGTCTTCGCCGCCTCGAGCACACCTTCGCCGAGCAGGCGGCCGAAGCCCTTGCGTTCGGCGATCATACCGATCAGGGCAAGGATGGCCTCCCCGTTTCCCCAGCGGAGCTCCAGGCCGTCCGTGTCCGCAGGGCCGAGGAGCCCCCGCTCGAAACACTCGATGGCCCAGCCGAGGGCTGCGGCTACGCCGTCCACGTCAAGGCCGGACTCGTTGCAGAGCCTGTGGGCCTCCAGAAGGGCGGCAGGATCGTCCAGGTCGAGGTTGGACCCCAGCCCCCGGACCGAGTTCGCATGCATGCCCTCCACCTCGATCCTCTTTCCGTCCCGTTCCGTTTCGTAGAGATGGAGGCAGGAGAGAGGGCAGTTCCAGCAGGCGGTCCGCTTCCTCTCCATGGGACGGAAGGCTGCCTCGCTGATGCGGGCGGACTTTTCACCGTCCCAGAATTCCTCCTGGAGGTTCCTCACCGAGGTGGGGACTTTGCCGCTCCATCCGCCGACGCCCGCCATGCCGTGGGTACCCCCGGCCCGAAGGGCGGCTGACGCGGACGACGCCCTGAGTACCCAGGAATACCGGCGGCTTTCGGCAAGGAAAGCATCCCCGTCTGCCGCTTTCGGTATCTCCCTCCCCGAGGCGGCCACCGCCTTGAGATTCTTGTAGCCCATGACTGCGCCGGAACCTCCCCACGCCAGGGCATGGGCCCGGTCGATCATCACGCAGGACACGGCGGCGAGCCTTTCGCCGGCGATGCCGATGGAGGCCGTTTCCGCCCCGGAATCACCGGTCACCGTCCGGACGGCGTCCGCCGTTTCGGAGACGGAAAGCCCCCAGAGTTCCGAACCGTCCCGGATTTCCACCTGTCCGTCCTTCAGCAGGATCCAGCAGGGAGAGGAGGCCCGCCCGGAGATCACCAGGGCGTCGAACCCTGCCTGCCGGAACTTCGGTCCCAGGTTTCCGCCGCCGCTGGAAGTGGAGATGCCGCCGCTGAGGACGTTCTTCGTCACCAGGGCGATCCTGGAGCTTCCGGGAAAGGACGTCCCGGTGAGGCTTCCCGCCGCGAACACGAGAAGGTTTTCAGCGGACAGGGGGTCCGTGCCGGGGACTACGCCCCGGAGAAGTTCGAACACACCGAATCCGCGGCCGCCGAGGTTTCCGTAAAAATCAGGCGTTTCCCGGATTTCCACCCTCCGCTCCGTCAGGTCGACCCGGGCAACTCTTCCCGTTTTGACTTCCGGCACATCCGTCACATCCTTCATACTGTCGCTTTATACTGTCTTCAGGGAACCTGGGGTGCAACCGGCCTTTTTGAGCGACCGGTTGCACAAAATGAATTCTACCACAGGTCCCGGAGAATTACTTCCATTCCTTGATGGCGTTCTTGTAGGACTGCTCCAGGGCGTAGGGATATTCCCAGAGATCCGTCTCTCCCTTTTTCTTCGCCTGGATGGCCTTGTAGACCCGCTCCCTGTTCAGAGGGTAACTATGAATCCTTATACCCAGGGCATCAAAGAGGGCGTTGTCCATGGCGGGTGCGGGCGAGATCATGGAGTGCTCGCCCACTCCCCTGTTGCCGTAGGGTGAAAGCTCTTCGGGAGTCTCCTCCCAGAAGGCGTCCAGGTCGGGGGGGACGTCCAGGGCGGTGGCTATCTTGTAGTCCGTGAAGTCGGGGGTGAGGAGCCTGCCGCGCTCGTCGTAGTACATGCCCTCCATGAGCCCCGCCGAAATTCCCTGGACGGTGCCTCCCTCGATCTGCCCTTTTACGTTGACGGGGGAGATGGCCTTCCCCACGTCGTACCCGGCGGAGACCTTGTTCACCTCCACGGCGCCCGTGGCCGGATCCACTTCCACGTCAATCCCCACGGCGCCCACGGTGAAGTGCACCACGCTCTTGGGAGACTGTCCCGTCTCGGGGTCCGGGTAGATCACGTCCGGCGGAACGAAGCTGCCGGTGCCTATCACGGGGCCGCCCTTGCAGTTCCCGTCGGGCATGGGGAATCCGCTCTGGATATGCTCGTCGATGGGTTCCGCCTTGCCCTTCTTCCTGCATTTCACGATGCCGTGCTCGATGGTGATGCTCTCGGGCTCCACCTGCCAGTATTCGGCGTAGAGGGCGAGGAGCTTCTGCCGGGCGTCGGCCGCCGCCCGCTTCACCGCCATGCCCATGGACCAGCATGAGCGGCTGGCCACCGTCTGCCAGTCGTAGGGATGGCTCTGAGTGTCAGGGTAGGGGCACCTGATCTTTTCGATGGGGATGCCCAGTTCTTCGGAGACCATCTGGGAATAGGCCGTGTAGGCCCCCTGCCCCATGTCCATGGTGGCGGCGAGGACTTCCACCGTTCCGTCACCCAGGATCTTGACGATGGCCGAGGACGCGGCGTCCGCCGGCATGGCGGGAGCTTTCAGGGCGAGGGCGAACCCCTTGCCCCGAACCCATCCCTTCCGGGAGGCTGGCTCCTTTTCATTGAGCCTGATACGGTCCACCACCTTGCCCACGATGGTGTCGAGGGCGTGGTTGTTCATGGGCATGCCCGTGCACGTGGGCAGGCCGGGCTTGAGAATGTTCTTCAGGCGGAACTCGATGGGGTCCATGCCGATCTTTCTCGCGGCGATGTCGATGACCACTTCCATGGCACCCATGAGCTCCGGAAGGCCGAAGCCCCGGTAGGCGCCGCCGAAGGGCTTGTTGGTGTAGACGGCATAACTGTCGGTCCAGACGTTGGGGATATAGTAGCAGCCCGTGGAGGAATAGCCGGCGCTCCGGACGGGGTTTGCCCCGTACTCGGCGGATATGCCGGTGTCGAAGTAGAAGGTGTTGCGGATGGCGGTGATCTTTCCTTCCCCGTCGATGCCGAGCTTGATCTTGGCCACGTAGGCCTGGCGTACCCAGGAGGTGAGAAGCACTTCTTCCCTCGGGATGTAGAGCTTCACCGGCCTGCCCCGGACGTCCGGGTTCATGGCCCCGGCGAGGCAGAGGGCTTCCACCGTCATCCCGGCCTTTCCGCCGAAGCCTCCCCCGATGGGAGGGGCGATGACCCTGATTTTGCTCAAGGGATATTTCAGTCCCTTGGCCACGATGTCCCGGAGGGCAAAGGCCGACTGGGCGGTGGACCAGATGGTCAGATCCCCGGTGGCCGGGTCTTCCCTGCAGATGCAGCAATGGGGCTCGAGGAAGCCGTGGGCGATCTGGGGACAGTTCACCGCTTCCTCCACGATGTATTCCGCCTCGGAGAAGGCCTTGTCCACGTCGCCCCTGCGGATGCGGAACCAGTTGCCGATGTTCGTTCCGGGGAAGGGCGTGATGAAATCCACGTGGTCGTAGGTTTCCAGCTCGGGGTGGACCAGGACGGAGTTGTCCGTGGCGGCCTTGACGGGGTCGAAGATGGGGGGCAGTTCCCGAAATTTCGCCGTGACCTTGAGCATCCCCTCTTCCGCCGCTTCCTCGGACTCGGCGATCACCAGTGCCACGGGTTCGCCCACATACCGGACCTTGCCGATGGCCATGGGCGTGCGGTCCTGGAGGTAGAGGCCGAACCGGTGGACAAAGTCCTTTCCGGTGACCACCTTGACGACGCCCTTCACCTTGAGGGCTTCGGAGAAGTCAATGGACAAAATTTCGCCGTGAGCCACCGTGGACCGGACCGCCCGGGCATGGAGCAGTTCCGGACCGAACCTGAGGTCGTCGGTAAAGGCAAGGGTTCCCGCGGCCTTTTCCACGTCGTACTTTCTCTCGGTCCACGTTCCCACGCCGCTCCTAGTAACGGTCTGTTTCATGGCAGACACCTCCCGTCACCGCACGCCGCCGGGGGTGTGCCCCAGCTCGCGCAGGGCCGCCGCGGCTTTGCGCACCGCCCTGAAAATAGGGATGTAGCCCGTGCACCGGCACAGGTTTCCCGCAAGGGCGACCCGGATTTCCTCTTCCGTGGGGTCCGGGTTCTTCCGGAGAAACGCGTAGGCGGACATGATCATCCCCGGGGTGCAGAAGCCGCACTGAATGGCCCCTTCGTCCACAAAGGCCCGCTGGATGGGGTGAAGCTCTCCCTTCGGCCCCACGAGACCTTCCACGGTCAGGACGGATTTCCCTTCCGCCTCCAGGGCGAGGATCATGCAGGATTTCTGGGCCAGGTCGTCGATCACCACGGTGCAGGTACCGCACTCCCCTTCCTCGCAGCCCCGCTTGACGCTGGTGACGCCGTATTCCCGGAGGGCCCGGAGAAGGGTCGTCCGGGGTTCCACGGAAAAGGTCACCGGCCTCCCGTTGAGAATGAAATGAACGTCTCTCTTCATGATGCACTTCCTCCCTGGAGCCTCTCCGCGCAGAGAGCGACCGCCCGTTTCGTCAGCTCGTCCACCATGGAGATCCTGTATTCCCGCGACGCCCGGACGTCGGTGATGGGGTTGGAAGCCTCGGCGGCGGCCTTCCCCGCCCGGTCAAGAAGATCATCGCCGGGGGCTGTGACCCCCTCAAGGATCTTCTCCGCTCCGGTCGCCCGGACCGGCCTGGGGGCCACCGCCCCGCAGGCGATTCTGTAGGTCCTTCCTGCCTCTCCGTCTACGGCGAGGCACGCCACTCCCACCTGGGCAAGGTCGAGAGCGTTTCGCCGGGCAAGCTTGAGATAGCATCCGGCACTCCTCCCCCCGGGAAGGGGAAGGGTCGCGGCGGTCACGATCTCGCCGGGGCTGAGACAGTTCTTCCTCGGCCCCGTAATGAAGTCGGAGAAGGGGATGTCCCGCTCGCCGCCCGGGCCGAAAACATGGAGCACCGCCTCGTAGACGGCGAAGGAGGGAATGATGTCCCCGGAGGGGACGGATGCGCAGATATTGCCGAGGACCGTGGCCTTGTTCCGGATAAGCACGTCGGAATGGGAAAGGCAGGCGTCCCGTAGGACGGGATAGTAGCGCTTTACGTCCTCGTTCTCCGCCGCTTCGTTTACCGTGGCGAGGGCTCCGATTTTGATGCCCCTGTGGGGGTAGAAGGATATCCCCTTCAGTTCGGGTATTTCCGACAGATCGACCAGGAGAGCGGGATGGACAGCGTGTTTCCGCATCCAGACGATAACATCCGTTCCTCCCGCCTTCACCATAGCCTGTGAACCGTGCTTCTCCAGGATCTCCGCAGCGGAGGCGAGAGACCTGGGCCGCTCCATTTCAAAAGCCAGCATGAAAACCACCCCCCGAAAAAACACAGGCGAACGGCACGGTACAGGGAATACCGCCGCGGCGGCCGCCTGCCCTATGGAAAAAAGGCGTCCCCCAAAGGGGACGCCCGAAGAAGCTGATTTATTCCTCTGCGAAAGCGACGATGCGGGAGATGCAGGATTCCCCGCCGACGAACCTCCAGGGGAAGCAGCCGATGGTGACGCGCTTGCCGCTGACCAGGTCGATGTCGCCCGCCACGCACTCGGCATGGATCAGGTTGCTGGGGAAGAGGGCGATGTGCATCACCTGGTAGTCCTCTTCAGGGAAGAAGTCATCAAGGCCCTTGCCGTACTTCTTTTTCAGGTGGGCGTCGGCCTGCCTGGCCTGGACGGGCATCCACTCGCGGATCTTGGTGTTCATCGGGTGGTCAGCGGATCCGCAGTCCACGCCGATCCACTTGATCTTTCTCTTGAGGGCCCACGTGGCGAATTCACGGGTGGGTCCGGGGTGCTTCACCATGTACCGCACTTCGTCAGCCTCGGGCTCGTTCCAGCCGTACCGGTGATAGCCGGTGTTGATGATGAGGATGTCGCCGTCACGGATGTCAGCCCGGGCCTCGAGATCCTCGGGGGTATAGATGCCGTAGTCCTCGGCAATATCCTTGATGTCCACCACGACGCCGGGCCCCACGAGGAAATCCTTCAGGGGCAGGCTGGCGATGTCGCCGCCGTGGCCGCAGAAGTGGATGGGGCCGTCGAGATGGGTCCCCACGTGGTTGGAGTGGGTCAGAAGCTGTCCGTTGGCTCCGTTGGGTGCCAGGCGCTTGAAGTACTTCACCTGGAGGGGTTCATAGGTGGGCCAGGGCGGGGTCTGCACGCCGATGGGAATGGTGAGGTCATAGACCTTGATGTTTGCCCAGTTCTTCAGTTCGAGACTATTGCTCATTCAAAAACGCCTCCTTTTAGATTGAATCAATCCGGTCTTCCCGGGTCATTCGCCCAGGTACCGGTCCGCGAACGCCCCGGCGGCCTTGAGAAAGGCCTCGGCAGGCATCCTGACGATTCCTGCGCCCACCTGTCCCTTTCCGGGTTCCCTGTGGGCCGCGCCCGTATCAAGAACGGGAGTCACTCCCGTTTCCGCCACTTTGAGAATGTCGATTCCCGTGGGGGTTCCCCTGAAGTTCAGGGCGGGAATGGTGAACATGTTGTTTTCACCCTCCGTGATCTCGTACATTTCGAGGGTGTAGTTGGCTGCGTCCTTCGGTGTTCCGCCGATGAACTGGACGATGGCCGGGGCGGCTGCGAGGGCGAAGCCCCCCACGCCGTAGGTCTCCATGATGGCGCTGTCGCCGATGTCCCGGTTGGTGTCCTCCCTGGTGAAGCCGGGGAAGAGAAGTACATCGGGGAGTGCCGCCTGGCAGGTGAACCAGTCGTCCCCGAGGCCGGACACCTTGATGCCGAACTCGGTGCCGTTCCGGGCCATGACGGTGACAAGGCTGGAGCCTTCAACGCCGTGGGCCGCTTCCGTGGACGCCTTGCCGGCCGCCATGGCAAGGTTCAGGAAGAAATGGTCGTTCTTGTCGATGAACCGGATGACCTCGGCGAGATCCGCGGAATTTCTGCAGGTTTCCACGAGGAAGGGGGCGATGGCCCTGAGGAAGAGGGATGTGCCCGCCTTGTTCCTGTTGTGGAGCTCGTCTCCCATGTGGAGGGCCTGGGCGATCATGTTCTTCACGTCCAGCTCCTGGCCCCGCTCGACGCTGAGCCGTATTCCGGCGTCAAGAACCGGATAGAGAACCTTCTCCATCCACCGGAGCCTCTCGATGACTTCGGGAGCGAAGGCTCCCATGCGGAGCACCTTGCCGAGTCCCTCGTTCATGGTGACATAGGATGTGTTGCCCGCCGTCCTGTTTTCAAGGACGAAGACGGGCATGCTCGGAGAGACGATCCCCGCCATGGGCCCCACCGCGTGGTGATGGTGGCATGGGTCGAAGGTGATGCCCCCGCCTGCGGCGAGTTTTTCGGCATCCTCGGGAGTGTCCGCCCACCCTTCGTACATGCATGCGGCCATGACGCCGCCCCGGATGGGTCCGGACGCCGTCTCCCACGAAAGCGGAGGCCCGGCGTGGAGAAGCATCCTGTCCTTCATTCCCGGCACGGTGTCCTTAGCCTTTCCCATGCCCACCACTACAGGCTGGGCGGAAAGCAGCCGGGAGAGAGCCTCCCCGTTCGCCTTTTCGATGTCGATCACTGTCAGTTTCCTCCCTTCCTGAGCTTTTTCAGCCGGGCGAGGAGATCCCCGCCCGCAGCGGAGGGCTTCCAGTCCATGGAGACCGCCTCCGCCTTCTGGGTCTTCAGATCGGCGTAGAACTGCTCCACGCCGATATTCACAACCTTGGGTCCTTCCTTGAGCAGTTTCGTCATGGACATGGTCATCCCTCCAGGATCATGGCCGCCAGGCGGGCTGCCCGGGCGTTGCTGTCGCAGACATGCACGCCCAGCTCCCCGAGAATCTTCCGCTGCTCCGAGGCATTCTGGGGGTCCGAGTCCACACCGCAGATGGACGCCACGAAGGCGATCCGGTCGCCGGCCGCCGACCTGGCCTTGCGGATCCCTTCCGCAAGTCCTGCGGCGGGGTTGTCGTTGCACCCGTAGCCGAGAACCACATCGAAGAGGATCACTCCCACTTCCTGGTCTTTGGCCTCTTCGTAGATCCGCTCCGCCCGGAGGGAGACGTCGATCATGGGGTGGAGCCGTCCCTGGGTGAACTCGTCCTCGCCGTAATCCACCATGGAATGCTGTTCGCTCCTCAGGCTGTCTTCGAGCTTCATCTTCTTGTCCAGGGGGGTGTTGCTCCGGATGGGGCCGAGAATGTCCCGGGCGATGAGCTGCCCTTCGTAGCAGAGGGTACCGCCGGAGTACAGCCCCCTGAGGAATCCCTTCCGCTTCCCGATGGTTTCGGCCCTCCGCCGGAGTGCTTCATACTCCCGGAAGAGGTTCTCCCTTGCGCGGGCACCGTCCCCGCCTTTTGCAAGCGCGGCGGCCACGGCGGCGGTTTCCTCGAGCTCCCGGCAGATAAAGACGCCGCCGGAATCGCCCTTCGCCTCGCCGCCTATGAAGCCGAGAACGGCAGGCTTCTTCCCCGCCTTCACGGCCTGGAGGATCTTCTGCTCCACCTCCGGTGCGGGCGGCTTGCCGAGGACGATGAGCAGTTCCACCTCGTCGTCGGCGAGCAGCGCGTTCACCGCCTGGAGACACATGATGCCCCCCACTTCGCGGCGGACATCCCTGCCTCCCGTTCCGATGCCGTGGAGGACGCCCACCCCCCGCCTGGCGAGCTGGACGTGAACCTCCTGGAGTCCGGTGCCGGCGGCAGCGACGATGCTCACCGGCCCCGGAGGGCAGGCGTTGGCCATGCCCATGGCCACCCCCCGGATAATGATGGTGCCGCAGTCGGGGCCCATGACGAGCAGCCCTTTTTCGGCGGCGGCCTTCTTTATTTCCACTTCCTTCTCCACGGGCACGTTGTCGGAGTAGAGCATGACGTTGAGGCCCTTTTCGATGCAGTCCATGGCCACGTCGCCGGCGTACCTCCCAGCCACGGAGATCAGCGCGAGGTTTGCGTCGGGGAGGACCGAAAGCGCTCCGTCAAGGCTCTTGGGGCGGTAGTCGCCCCCTGAATCCGCCTTTCTCCCCGGAGGATTTGCGAGATATTCCTTCGCCTTCGCCAGGGCTGCCGTCAGGACGTCCTCTCTCTCCGCCTCCGGAGCACCGGTTTTGACGGCGATGATGAGATCGTTGGGCGTGGCGTCAACGCCGGTGAGGTCGAATCCGCCGGAGCCCATGATTTTGTAGTTCGCCTCGGTTCCCATGCTCAGGGAGGCTACGGAGACGCCGTCATCCTTCAGGAGCTCCTTTGCCACGAGCATGAGGGTGACGCTGTCGTAATAGGTTCTCCGGACAATTTCAATCCGCTGATGTGAAGAGGGCACAGTTCCTCCTCCTTTCCCGCTTATCCGGTCCGCTCCCGGCAGAGGGCTTCCGCAAGCCCTGCCAGCCAGGCGCGGCCGGAGGTATGACCCCAGTCCGCAATACTCCCGGCACTTCCCGTTACTGCCCCCGGATCTTCCGATGCAAGAGCGCAAAGAAGCCGTTTTGCCCGAAACCAGATGCCCCCTGCGAAGGCGTCCCGGAGCATTTCTCCCGAGAGCCACGACGTGAGGCCGGGGACAGGGTGAAAAGGAACGTCTTTTCCCTGCCAGAGCATGCCCGTGGCAAGGCCGGAAAGAAAATCATCCCCTGCGGGGGTGCTGCCCGGCCCGAGGCCGATGAGTTCATTCCAGGCCCGCCGGATAACCGGCTCCTGCAAATCCGACAGCTCATCGGAAAGAAAATCCCCCCACTCGGCAACGAGCCCTCTCCAGCGGGGGTTCATCTTTTCCGCCGGAAGGGCGGAATCGTAGGTCACATGAACATCCGCGGGGCGGACGGCAATTTTTTCCCCCGCCCGGACCGGCGGGAGCGTTTCCACGAGGAAGGTTCTCGGCCCCATGTCCTCCGGAGAGGTCACAAGGGACCATCGTCTCCGCTTCTCTCCTTCTTCGAGATTGACCGTTCTTCTGTATATCTCGCGGACGGAGAGGGACACCGGCTTTTGGCCGGTGTCGGCGCTCCGTCCGGAGACGGGGAGTGCAAATCCGATCAGACAGCGCCGTCCTTTTTGAGCTCTTCGAACTCGGCGGCGGAGAATCCGAGATACGACGTCAGAATCTTCTCCGTATGCTCGCCGAGCACCGGCGCGGGGGCCTCAATTTCAGAGGGCGTTTCGGAAAACTTGATCGGAACGCCGGGGATCCTGGTCGCACCGGCTATCGGGTGGAGTATGTCGACGATCATCTTCCGCGCAAGCACCTGGGGGTCATTGACCACATGGGCCATGTCGTTGATAGGACCGCAGGGAACGTGACTTTTCTCAAGGGCCGAAAGCCAATATTCCGTCGTCTGACGGACCGTGCGCTCCTCCATGATCACTTTCAGCGCATCGAAATTCGTCACCCGTCCGGGGTTATCCGCGAAGCGGGGATCATTCTCGAACTCCTCCATCCCGAGGACGCCGCAGAATCTGTGCCAGATATCGTCGTTGCCCACAGCAATGTTCATCACGCCGTCCGCGGTTGCAAGCGTAGCGAAAGGCGAGATCGCAGGGTGTTTGTTGCCCATTGGACGGGGAATATCTCCAGTCACGAGGTAGCGGGAGACGGCGTTTTCCAGCACGGCCACCATGCAGTCGAGCATGGCGACATCGACAAGCTGGCCTCTGCCTGTCTTCAAGCGCGAGTTCACCGCGGCGAGAACACCGATGGTGGTGAAAAGACCTGCAAAAATATCCGCGATCGAACTCCCCACCTTCGTGGGAGTATGCTCATCGGGACCGGTGACGCTCATCATGCCGCCCATACCCTGGATAATCACGTCCATGGCGGGGCGTCTGCTGTACGGGCCGGTCTGACCGAACCCGGAGCTTGCCGCATAGATCAGGCGGGGGTTCTCTTTGCGGAGATCCTCATACCCCAGGCCGAGCTTGTCCATCGTCCCGGGCTTGAAGTTCTCAATGAGAATGTCGCTCTTCCTGGCGAGAGACTTGAGGATTTCCTTGCCTTTTTCGTGTTTCAGATTCAGCGTGACGCTTTTCTTGCCCCGGTTGAGGCTCATGAAATAAGCGCTCTCGCCCCCCTGGAAGGGGGGATACGCACGGGTATCGTCTCCTCCGTCGGGACGTTCGATCTTGATGACCTCGGCCCCCATGTCGGCGAACATCATGGCGGCAAACGGCCCCGCGAGCACCCTGGTCATGTCCAGTACAACAAGTCCTTCCAACGGTTTCATAGGGAATACACCTCCGGAATCTCCAGCTGCGGCGCACAGAATTGCAGCCCGCTCTCCTTACTGCCTCCGGCCCCGCCGGATGTAGGCTTGTGACAAAATGGCGGGGACCTCACGATACTCTCTGAATGTCATCTCTATCCAGCCTCGATGCGGACCGGGAAGATATACCCGGTTGCCGAAAAACGCCTGTAAAGGTACAAAATCACGTTTTACACACAGCTTATTTTATCATACAATATGTTTGGATTTGAAGAATTACAATGTCATTATATAACACAAATGCTCTTCCTTTCCGGCACCCCCTGACACCGGCCGGAAGGAGGATGCACACAAAAAGAGGTACATTTGACATGATCGTTGCCGACCTTCTGAAAAAACACCTGTTTCCCGACTTCCAGATTCTTGCCGGCAGCGGGGGCCTCAGCCGGGAGATCAGCGCCGTCTCCGTCCTGGAGGCGCCCGACGCCGACCACTGGATGCGCGGCGGCGAGTTCCTCGTGGGGAGCGGCTTCGTCTTCAGGGACGACCCCGAGCAGCTCACCCCCCTCATCAGCAGGATGAATGCCAAGGGCATCGCGGCGGTGGGCTTCAAGCTCGACCGCTTCCACCACAGGCTGCCGGAAAGCATGACCGCCGAGGCTGACGCCCTGCAGCTTCCCATCCTGGAAGTGCCCATGCACTACCGCTGGACGGACATCATCGACGTGATCCACACCCACCTGGTCCAGGAGCGGAACAGGGACCGGCCCGACGACCTCAGCGCCTTCTGGGAGGAGAGCCTCGACTTCCGGAAACTCATGTCCGGCTTCGCCCAGAACCTCCAGCGGGATCTCCTGGTGCAGGCTCCCCAGCTTGATCTCAACAACCTCTTTCTCTCCGAAGGTTCCATCCTCGGCGGCGAGGCAGTGCAGAAATGCCTGGACCTGCCGGTGGTACAGGAGACGGCCCTTCCCAAAAGGGGACAGGTCCATTCCTGCGTGGAGGTCAGGAACAGCGGGCAGATTCAGCGGTTCGCCGCCTATCGGCTGAGGCTCGACACCCCCATCTCCATTTTTGTCGTCCTCTCCCCGGGTGAACTCTCCCCGTCGGCCCGGCAGGAGCGGATGGTGCTGAGAGCCCTGACCATGCTCAGGGCGTCTGCCCTCGAAATCGCCATCGTGTCCAGCAAAAAGGTGATGAAGAAGGAGCGGTTCCTCGAGGGGCTCTGCTTCGGCCTGTACTGCGACCCCGCCATGATCCGCATCAACCTCAGGGAGCTGGCAATCCCCCTCTCCCTTCCGGCTTCGGTACTTATCGCCTCCACCGCCGACGGGCTTTCAACGCCCCGCTGGACATCCCCGTCGGGCCTGAGCTACCGGCTCGGCAACACCTGGGTCACCCTCATTCCCTCTTCCGACATCGAAAACCTGAAAGATTCTCTCCAGCAGGAGGGATCTGCCCTGGGGTTTCATTTTTCCTTCGGCTCCCCGGCCGGCGACCTCATGGAAATTTCCCGGTCCTACCAGGAGGCCCGGAGAACCTTCTCCCTGCTTCGGGATTTCTCCCTTCCCCCGGGGGTCTACTTCTACGAAGAACTCTCCCTGTTCGGCCTCCTGCAGAGCATGTCCAAACTGGCCGAGGCACGGGATGTCTGGGAGAGATTCTGGGAACCCCTGGAAAAGGACCCCTCCCAGGCCCGGCGGAGCCTGCCCCTGAAGGAACTGGCATCCATGCTCGTGGCCAGGGATTTCAACGCGAAATCCTGCGCCGGGGGGCTTCACCTTCATTACAATACCGTCAGGAACTACCTCAGGGAGATCGAGACATTGCTGAAAGTGGACCTGAACAACCCCCATCACCGTCTCGGCATCACCCTGGCCTGCCACATCAACGGGAGCATCGCCCGGGAACGGTCCTCCCTTTCCTAGCCGCCCTCCCCCGCCGCCAGTGCCCTGGCGGCGGAGATGGCCTTCCGGATGCCTTCGTAGCCGGTGCACCGGCAGAGGTTGGACTCGAGCCACTCCCGGTCCGTTTCGTCATCCGGTTCAGGATGAGCGGCTATAAGGGAATGGGCGTTGAGCAAAAACCCCGCCGTGCAATAGCCGCACTGAAACCCGTTGAACTCCAGGAAGGCTTTCTGTACCGGGGTATCCTTCAGTCCTTCGGCGGTGGTGATCCTGTGCCCTTCCGCTTCCACTGCCAGCAGAAGGCAGGACTTCACGGGAAGGCCGTCGAGAAGGACCGTGCAGGCCCCGCAGTCTCCGTTTTCGCACCCGGCCTTGGCCCCGGTGAGGCCGAGCTCTTCCCGGAGCACCCGGAGAAGGGTGTCCGAGGGCCTGGCCGCCACAGCCCGCCGTTCACCGTTCACCAGGAGGTTCAGTTCCGTGATGCCGGACAGCCGCTTCATGAGGGGACCACCTCCAGGGAGAGAAGTATATCCTCGAGAACCTGTACGAGAAGGGCCTTCCTGTACCCGGCCCCGGCCAGGGCGTCTTCCCTGACCCTGTGGGGAAGACTTTCCGCGACCTTCTCCGGGGGCGTGACCGCCGCCGCGGATAGGGCGACGGGATAGTCGAACACCCCGGAGAGGGCGATGTCCACCGTCTCACCATCCCGCACCGCCGCTCCGGAGCAGAGGGGGTAATCCACCCTCCCGCCCCGGACCTTCCGGGACGAGGCAAAGGGAAGGGATGCGAAGCGCTCATCCACGGTGAGGGCCACCAGGAATTCTCCTTCGCCGAGCTTCAGCCGCCTGTCGAAGGCAGTTTCAAGAGCCTCCTCCCGGAGTCCCTCCGAACCGAAGACCAGGGCGACCCCGGCGGCGCACAGGAAGGGCAGGACCGCCTCCCTGTAGGGAAGGGCGCCGCAGACATTCCCGCCGAGGCTGAGGCGGTTCCGGACCGTCTTGTCCGCCACGGTCCGGGCCACAGCGGACAGCAGGGGGAACCCGCCCCGCTCAACCGCATCGGTGAGAGAGCAGGCCGCGCCAAAGACGAGTCGCCCCCCGAAACACCCCAGGGCACGGCACTCCGGGACGCCCTTGAGGTCGATGACGCAGTCCGGGGAGAACGCGCCGCTTCGGGCAAGGGCGACGATCTCCGTCCCCCCCCCGTAATACGCCGGGTTCTTTCCGGCCCGTTTTTCCTCTCTCCAGGCGTCCCTGGCCTCCTCCAGGCTTTCGGGAAGTATGTAGTCGAAATCCCGGGCGATCATCGGTTTTCCTCCTTTTTTCTGAGAGCCTTCCAGATAGCCTCCGCCGTAACCGGCAGAGAGCGGAATTCCGTGCCGAAGGCCCTGGACAGGGCTCCGGCCACTGCGCCCGGAATTCCGAGGACCCCCTGCTCTCCCATGCCCCTCATGCCCAGGGGCCCCCCGTGCTGGGGCGTTTCCAGAAAGCATACATCGTACTCCGGATCCTCGCCGTACCGGGGGATCTTGTAGTGCCGCAGGGAACCGTTGAGCACCCTGCCGGAGGAAGAGAACCGGAATCCCTCGGAGCAGGAGAAACCGAGGGCCATCTCCATGGCCCCCACGGCCTGCCCCCGGGCGAGGTCCGGGTTGATCACCCGTCCCACGTCCATGGCGCAGACGGCCCGGACCACCCGGTACGAGCCGTCCCGGGGATTTCCCTCCACCTCCACAGCCTCGGCCCCAAGGGTCCATTCCAGGGCGGGGTTTCCCCCGCCCGTGGCGGGATCGATGGAGGACAGCCCGGGAGCGATGTACCGTCCCACGCCGAACACCTGCCCTTCCACCGAATTGCCTCCCGGATAGGTGTACCCTAGCACCACGGCGGAGAGGGGAAGCCCTCTTTCAGGATCGCCTCCGTGATAGACCCGTCCTCCCCCGACCTCGAGATCGCCGGGGCTGCACCGCAGAACGATGGACGCCGTGCGCCGGATCCTCTCAATGGCCATGCCCGCCGCCTCGAGGGCGGCGTTCCCCGCCATGAAGACCGACCGGCTCGCGGCGGTGGCCCAGTCATGGGGAGACCGGGACGTGTCCACCTCCGTGTGGACGTGGACCATGTCCGGAGAGACGCCGAACCGGTCGGCCACCATCTGGGCGAGGGCGGTGTGGGCCGCCTGGCCGATCTCGGTGACACCCACCGAGAGGTTCATGGAGCCGTCCTCGTTGAAGGTGAGGATGGCCCCCGCGTCAGTGTTCGGAGGCATGGCGGGTGCCTTCCAGAAGGCGCCGATCCCCTTTCCCGTGACGTTCCCCGAAGGGAGGGTCCCCGAGGCTCCCTCATCCCACCGGATCATCTCCGCCGCCTTCCGGATGCACCCGGGAAGATCCCCTGTGCTCGAGTCCATGACGCTGCCCGTGGGGCTCCTGTCCCCCGGCCTGATGGCGTTTCGGATCCGCAGCTCCACGGGGTCGAACCCGCCTGCCGCCGCCAGGGCATCCATGGCCCGCTCCACCGCGAAGCAGAGCTCGATGTGGCCGAAGCCCCTGTAGGCCGTGGCGAAGGGGGAGTTGGTATAGACGCAGAGGGAATCGCAGGTCACGTTCTCCGTCCGGTAGGGGCCGGTGCAGGCGATGGCGGCCGCCCGGCTCACGTTCACCGCGTAGTCGGCAAAGGCGCCGCTGTTGAAGAGGTACAGCAGGTCCATGGCGAGGAGGTTTCCCTTCCGGTCGGCGGCTATCTTCACCGTGGCCTCCAGGCCGATGTGTCCCGGAGAGGCGGTCATGTCCAGTTCCCTGGTGTTGGCCAGGCGGACGGGCCGGCCTCCCACGGCCCGGGAAAGCAGCACGGCAAGGCCTTCGAGCTGGATGCCTGCCTTGCCCCCGAAACCGCCCCCGCAGGGCGGGGCGATGACGGTGATCTTCCCCTGGGGAATCCCGAGGAATATGCCAAGGAGATTCCGCACCACGAAGGGAGCCTGGGTGGAAGAATAGACCATGTGCCTGCCGTCTGCCCGGATGGAGGCCACGGCGCACCGGGGCTCCATGGCGGCGTGGTCTCCGGGGGGGAAGGACACGGACACTTCCGCCGTCACCTCCGCGGCGGCAAAGGCGGCGGACGGGTCCCCTTTCCGGATTTTTGTCCGGTTGGCCACGTTGGTCCCGGGCTCGGGAAGAATGTCGGGGATGTGGGAATACATTTCCATTTCGGGATGAAGCACCGGAGCGCCGTCCTCCAGGGCTGCCCGGGGCGAGAGAACCGCCGGGAGAGGTTCGTACTCCACCCGGATTTTTCCGGCGGCATACCGGGCCTCCCGCTCGCTGTCGGCCACCACGGCCGCCACGGGTTCCCCGAAATGGCGCACCGTTCCCCTGGCCAGGGGAGACTTGTCTCCAAGGTAGAGGCCGAAGAGGATCGGGAAGTCCTCCCCCCTCACCACCGCCCGGACACCGGGACACTGCTTCGCCTCCTCGAGGTCCATGGACACAATCCGCGCAGAAGCGTGGGGGGATGGAAGAAGGACTGCATGGAGCATGCCGGGAAAGAGCAGGTCTCCCGTATATGCCAGCTTGCCGGAAACCTTGGAAGGTCCGTCCGCTCTCGGTACCGGCCTTCCGACGGAAGGCCCGGCGCCCTGTGTGGGATTCGTCGTCATGGATCCTCCTCCTTGTCGAAAAGTTATGGAACAAGTGTATCATTTCCCAAGAAATAGCGGGAGACCGAAATGTGTTACAATAATTCCTATGCTCCACAGACTCATTCCAGGGAGGGATTCCGGAAATGAAGAAACACGGCAGACTGTTGACCGTTCTTGCGGGGGCGCTTCTCGTCCTGTCGCTTCTCGCCGGGGCGGCCGCGGCGAAGGAGCTGGTGGTCTATTCCAGCGTGGACGAGGAAAACGCGAAGAACATCCTCGACGAATTCTCGAAGGTCTCGGGCATAAAGGTGAACATGGTCTTCCTCTCATCAGGCCCGGCCATGAGCCGCATCGAGGCGGAGAAGGCGAACCCCCAGGCGGACGTGTGGTTCGGCGCCCCCAGCGAAAACCATATCGTGGCGAAGGACCGGGGTCTGACCCAGCCGTACCTCCCAGCAGCGGCGGCGGATCTGGCTGCCGGCTTCAAGGATCCCGAGGGCTACTGGGTCGCCTTTTACATGAACCCCCTCGGTTTCGGCGTCCTGGCAGAGGAGCTGAAGAAAGACGGCAGACCCGTGCCGGCATCCTGGAAGGACCTTCTCGACCCGGCATACAAGGGCATGATCCAGATGCCCTCCCCCCAGTCCTCGGGCACGGCCTACGCCATGATCATGACCCTCATCGAGACCTACGGCGAGGATGAGGCCTTCAAGTACATGAAGGCCCTCAACCCCAACATCCAGACCTACACCCAGAGCGGCACGGGACCGAGCAAGAACCTGGCCATCGGGGAGACCCAGATCGCCATCCAGTTCACGCCGGCCTTCCTGAAACTCGTTGACGAGGGCTTCCCCGCCTCCGTCATCTTCCCCGCCGAGGGCGTGGGATTCGAGGCCGCCGCCATGTCCATCCTCAAGGGAGCGAAAAACCTCGACTCCGCCAAGGCTCTCACTGACTGGATCGTGTCCGCGGAGGCCCAGAAGGTGCTGAGCGCGAAGAAGACCTACTTCTTCCCCGTGAGGGCCGACGTCTCCGCAGGAGAGGGGCTTCCCGCCCTTTCGGAGATCAAGCTCATCGATTACGACCGCATCAGGGCGGCCCAGGAGAAAAAGCGCATCATCGACCGCTGGGTGACCGAGGTCCTCGGACAGTAGAACCATCCGGCAGACAGATTTCCGGGGGGGAGGCGCCGGCCTTCCCCCCGCCGTTCAGGAGGCGCCATGGGCACATTCGCAAAAGGACGGAGGGAAATCCGGCTCCTTGCCCGGGACCCTCTTCTCGCGTTTCTGGTGGTACTTCTCTTTCTCTCCCTGGCCCTCTTCGTGGCCTATCCCCTGCTGTCGGTGCTCGTGAAGAGCCTCCAGACCGACGAAGGGACCTTTACGTTCGGAAACTACACCCGTTTTCTTACATTCAGATATCTCCGCTCGTCTTTATGGAACAGCCTCTCCGTGGGCTTCGCCACGGCTGCGGCCAGCGTGGCCGTGGGCTATGCGGCGGCCTTCACCATCACCCGGACGTCCATCCGGTGGAAGAAAGCCCTCCACCTGGTCTTCATCCTGCCCATCATCTCCCCGCCCTTTACGAGCGCCCTCTCCATCCTCATGCTCTTCGGCGCCAACGGCCTCATCACCCGGGGACTGCTGGGCATACGGAACTACAACATCTACGGCTTCAAGGGGGTACTCCTTTCCCAGATCTTCACCTTCGCTCCCGTGGCCTACCTCACCCTGAAGGGCGTGCTCGAATCTCTGAACCCCACCCTGGAGGACGCCGCCATGAACGTGGGGGCCGGCAGGATGCAGACCTTCCTCAGGGTGACCCTGCCCCTCAGCCTTCCCGGCATCGCCAGCGCCTTCCTCGTGGTGCTCATCGAATCCCTGGCGGACTTCGGCAACCCCCTGGTGCTCGCGGGAAGCCGGTTCCCCATGCTCTCCACCCAGGCCTACCTGGAGATCACGGGCTCCTTCAACCTTCCCCTGGGGGCCGCCCTCGCCGTGGTGCTCCTCATCCCGTCCATCACGTCCTTCGCCATCCAGAGGTACTACCTGCAGAAGAGGCAGTACACCACCGTGACGGGAAAGCCCACCGCCTCGTCGTCGAAGCTGGTCAGCCGGGGAGCCCGGCGCGGGCTCGTCACGTTCGCGGCCCTGTTCTCCGGCTTCGTCCTCCTCTTCTACGGGACCATCTTCCTCGGGGCCTTCACCAGGGTCTGGGGGTATGATTTCTCCCCCACCCTCGAGCATTTTTCATACGCCTTCGGCGTCGGCCTCGGGACCATCAGGGACACCCTCATCGTGGCCCTCTGGTCCACACCCCTTTCGGGCTTCCTGGGAATGCTCATCGCCTTCCTGGTGGTCCGCACATCCTTCCCCGGCAAAGGGCTTATGGAGTTCACCTCCATCCTCAACTTCGCCGTGCCGGGAACGGTGATCGGCATCGGCTACATCCTCGCCTTCAACCGCCCGCCCCTGATGCTCATGGGGACCCTGGCGATCCTGGTGCTGAACTTCGTCTTCCGGTACATCCCGGTGGGCATCCAGTCCGGCATCGCCGTGCTCCGGCAGATCGACCCCTCCATCGAGGAGGCGGCCCAGAACCTGGGAGCGGACAGGATGACCACCTTCCGCAAGGTCACCCTGCCCATCATCGCGCCGGCCTTCTTCTCGGGCCTGGTCTTCGCCTTCGTCCGGGCCATGACCGCCATCAGCGCCGCCATTTTCCTGGTGTCGGCCAACTGGAACCTGCTCACCGTGCAGATCCTCAACCAGGTGGGCTCCGGAAGGCTCGGCGTCGCCGCCGCCTTCAGCGTGATCCTCGTGGTCATCGTCGTAGCCGCCATGGCCGTCATCGAGCGCCTCGTCCCCGGCCGGACCGGGGGCATGGCGGCAATCCAGATACAGGAGGAATAATCCCGTGAAACTTCGCATCGACTCTCTCGTCAAGGATTTCGGCAGCTTCGACGATCCGGGAGGCCTCTTCCGCGCCGTGGATTCCGTCTCCCTGGAGGTGGACGACGGAGAGCTCGTCACCCTGCTCGGGCCGTCGGGGTGCGGCAAGACCACCCTGCTCCGGATGATCGCCGGGTTCGAGGACCCCACCTCGGGGGACATCTTCTTCGGCGAACAGCGGATGAACGACGTCCCTCCCAACAGGAGGAACGCCGCCATGGTCTTCCAGTCCTATGCCATCTTCCCCCACCTGAACGTGAGGGACAACATCGCCTTCGGCCTTCGGCTCAGGAAGCTGACGGACAGGGAAATCCGCGAACGGACGGAGAACGTGGTGGACCTGGTGGGGCTGGGGGGCATGGAGGCACGGCAGCCGAGCCAGCTCTCGGGAGGGCAGCAGCAGCGGGTCGCCCTTGCCAGGGCGGTGGTGATGGAACCTTCCCTGCTCCTCTTCGACGAGCCCCTGTCAAACCTGGACGCCAAGCTCCGGGAGCAGATGCGGATCGACATCCGGAAGCTCCAGCAGCGGCTGGGAATCACGAGCATCTACGTCACCCACGACCAGATCGAGGCCATGAGCATCTCCGACAGGGTGGTGGTGATGAACCGGGGGAAAATCGAGCAGACGGGAGCCCCCCGGGAGCTGTACTCGAAGCCGGCGAACCGCTTCGTGGCCTCCTTCATCGGCAAGGCGGCCTTCCTGCCCGGGGAAAAGGCGGCGGCAGGATGGACCCTTCTCGGCAGGCCGTGGAATCCCGAAGCGGGAGAATCCCTGATCCCGGGAAAATACGACATCATGGTCCGCCCGGAGGGCGTCCGGCTCTCTCCCGCCGGGAGCGGAACAGGACACCTCGATGGGACGGTCATCAGGTCGACCTACCTCGGGAGCGTCATGGAGTACGAAGTGGACCTCCCAGGCACGGAACCGGTCACGGTGCACATCCCCAACCCCTTTGAACGGAACCCCCTCGCTCCGGGGGCCGCGGCGGAGCTCACGCTGATACCGGAAGGCCTCCATTTCCTCCCGGCGGAAAAATAGAAAAAGGGGAGAGCCTTTCCTCCGGTTCTCCCCGCAAATCATTCACTCTACAGGCTTCCGCCCGCAGCCGCGATCCTGGCGGACGACATCGCTGCGGAGCTTGGCGGCCCGGACGCCTGAAAGCCTTTCATCAATAAGCAAAGAGGGATCGTTCTGGAGGAACAGGACATCCCTCTTTGTTTTTCGGGCCCGGAAAAAACCTTTTAAACCTGGATTCCCGCCTACTCATAACGAGGCTGGAGGTTGGACATCCATAGCCTCGTAGATTTTCCGTTGCTTCTCCAAAATCTCGCCGACAAGCAGCCTTTGTCCAGGATGTTCGAAACATTCGAT
>NZ_SORI01000031.1 GCF_004366815.1 Aminivibrio pyruvatiphilus
ATCTCGAAAGCCAAACGACAGCCCCTCTTTTCACAGAATTGAAAAGAGGGGCTGTGTAGTGCCCACCAACGATGCACAATCCTGTGTTTGCAAGGCTTCCCGTTTCAAACCCGGCGAAGTCGGGAGGTCCAGGCCATCCACATGATCAGCGGCGGCTGAGCGGGTTTTCGTTTCCGGGCGGGAAAATGCCCAGTCCCGCTTTTTGTGAACAAATCCCCGCTCTTTTTCCGAAGAGCGGGGATATTCTTCCGGTATTTTGACAAACGGGGTTATCCTGTATAATACTTTCTATATTTTCTTCCGAGCCTTTTCTCCTTCGGCGGGGCCATGGAGGAAGGCCGGCAGGGTACCGCGGGAAACGGCGGCGCCTCCTTTGGGAAAGGAAGACGGTTCAATGTCCCGTGTGAAGGAGGTCGGAAGGTGTATTCGCTCCCAGTGCTGATTGCGGAACCTGATCCTATGCTTCGCGCCCTGTACCGGAAAGTGGTTCTTGACGGACAGGGATATTCCTTTGCCGGTTTCGCAGAAAAGGGGGAGGAGATCGCTCCGCTTCTTTCGAAAACGACGGTAAATCTCGTACTTCTCGATATCGCTCTTCCCGGCTTCAACGGTCTGGAGGGATTTCGGCGCATGCGGGCGGATTTTCCGAGGGTGGATTTCATTATCCTTTCGTCGGAAAAATCACCTGATACTGTCCGCGGGGCCATCTGTTCCGGAGCCTTCGACTACCTGATCAAGCCCTTCGAATGGGAGCGGCTCACCAGGGCCCTGGCGGCCTACAGCGAGTATTATCACGGCCTGGTGGGAAGAGACATGCCCTGGCGGCAGGAGGACCTCGACCGCCTTCTCGGCTTCAGAAAACGGCTTTCGGGAGCTCCGGAAGGGGCCCCCAAGGGCTTTCAGGAGACCCTGCTTATCCGCCTTGGGAAATTGCTGCAGGAATCGAGAAAACCCCTTTCCGCGGCGGATGCCGGCAGAATGCTCGGCATTTCACGCTCCGGAGCCCGCAGGTACCTGGAACTGCTCGTCCAGCGGGAGGAGGTTGCGGTGGATTTCGAACTGACCACGGTGGGGCGTCCCCAGAAGCTGTATTTTGCCACGGGGCCCGTTGTCAGAAAGGAGCAAAACCACGCAAAATTATCTAATAATTGAACGATACACTCCCTGTCTTTATACTGAAACACTGTCGGCGTTCCGGGCATTTTTCCGCCGTTCACAGGACGGCTCCGCCGCCTGAAAAACAGGAGATACAATCCAGCAAGGAGGACGGCCCATGCAGCGATTTGGCAAGCTCGTGTCACTTCTGATTCTGCCGCTCATTGTCGGCATCGTCTACAGCTCCCTGAAGTCGTATATTTACAACGAAACCCCCATCTGGACTTTTGAAGTGTCCCTATTTCTTTATGGATCATTTTTCATGCTCGGATCCGCCTACTGCCACCTCCAAAAGAAGCACGTGGCGGTGGATGTGCTCAGCCATTACCTTCCCCCGAAGTGGAAGCGCATCCTGGCCATCTTCGCCGAGGCCGTGGTGCTCTTCGTGGCCCTGACGATAATCTGGGTGAGCGTTCCAGGGGCCTGGCGCTCCACCCTCATGAGGGAGCGGTCCACCCACCAGACGCCCTTCAACCCGGAGGTCTGGTGGTACCGCTGGATCATTCCCGTTTCCTGCGCCCTCATTTCCTGGCAGGCATTCAAGGATATGCTTGCCCTCATTCTCGGCCGCCCGGAAAAGACCGGCGGCGAAGCCAGCTGACGGAGGAGACTCGCCATGGCCCGTGAACTGTACCCTCTTCTGATGTTCGCCACCCTCTTCGTGCTCCTTGCGGGAGGGGTGCCCATCGCCTTCTCCCTCGCCGCCGTCTCCATAGGATTCGCCTATGTCCTCTGGGGCCCCGGAGCGCTCAACATCGTCGTTTCCGCGGCGTGGGGCTCCATGAACAATTTCGTCATCATCGCCGTACCGCTTTTTATTTACATGGCCTATATCCTTCAGAAGACCAACGTGGTGGAGGATCTCTACGACACCTTCTTCAAATGGTCCGGGGGGCTTCGGGGCGGTCTCGCCGTGGCCACAGTGGTGGTGGGTGCGGTTCTCGGGGCGGTTTCCGGCGTGGTGGCGGCAGGAGTCATCGGCCTCGGGCTGATCGGCCTGCCCCAGATGCTGAAGCACGGATACAACAAGCGCATGGCCCTGGGATGCGTCATGGGGGCTGGAACCCTGGGACAGCTCATTCCGCCGAGCACGAACATGGTGCTCTACGGATGCGTTACCGGTGTGTCCATCGGCGGCCTTTTCGCAGGCGGCCTTTCCGCCGGCATTTTCCTCGCCATTCTGTACATCGGGTATGTCCTCATCCGGGGACTTCTCGACCCGGATTTCTGCCCGTCCCTGCCCCCGAACGAGCGGGCCACGTGGAAGGAAAAGCTGATTTCCATGAAGAGCGTTTTCTTCCCCGGTCTGCTGATCCTGGTGGTCCTCGGGTCCATCCTCATGGGCGTGGCCACCCCCACGGAAGCGGCGGCTTTCGGAGCGGCCGGTGCCCTGATTATCGGGCTGCTGAAGAGGCGTCTCACCTGGGAAATAGTCTATACTTCATGTTTCGAGACCCTCGGCGTGTCCGCCATGGTCGGGTGGACCATGATCGGCGCCGGAGCCTTCGGTTCCGTCTTCTCAGGGCTCGGAGGAAACACCCTCATCACCAACATAGCCATGAACATGCCCGGAGGCCCGAACATGGTCTTCCTCGTCTCCGCGGTGTTCATCTTCATCCTCGGCATGTTCCTCGAACCGGGGGCCATCATCTTCCTTGCAGTCCCCATCATCGCCCCCATCCTCTCCCGGCTCGGCTTCGATCCCCTGTGGGTGGGTCTGGCGTTCAACGTGCTGCTCCAGAGCGCCTACCTGTCGCCCCCCTTCGGTTTCAGCCTGTTCTACCTGAAGGGATGCACTCCTCCCGACGTGGATATCGTGGAAATCTACAAGGCGAGCGTTCCCTTTCTTCTGCTGCAGATCGTCTGCATCACGGCCATCTTCATGTTCCCCGACATCGTGATGTGGCTTCCGAGATACATCATGGGCATGTAGGGGGCGGCAACGCCTGAAACCCGTTGTGAATCTTCAACTCTGAAGCAGGAATACCCGGAGCGAAAGGGGGGAGCGATTCAGGAGCGTGCGAACGGCGCCGCCAGGAAAGCAGGGAAAACAGTCAAAGAGTAAACGAAACAAACGGCGCACCGGAGTGTTCATGAAAAGCGGAACCCAAATCCAGAAAAGGAGGAAATCAGACCCAATGAAAAAGACCCTTGCACTTGTACTGACATTTGTGTTTCTTCTCGCGGGAGCCCACGGGGCCCTTGCCCAGGACGTGAAGTGGCGCCTGGTGACCCACGCCATGCCCGGAACGGAGCAGCAGCGGATCGCCGAAGTTTTCTGCGAGACGGTGAAGACCCTGTCCGGCGGAAAGTTCGTCATCGAGCCCTATGCGGCCGGCGTGCTCTTCCCCGTGTTCGAGTCCTTCGACGGCGTGGCCAACGGAGTGGTGGATGCCGCCATGGTCTACAGCGCCTACTGGACGGGCAAGGATCCTCTCTTCACCCTCACCACCCAGCCCGGTTCCCCTCTCGGCACCTTTGCCGAGGGCGCCTACCTGGTGGAGAAGCTCGAGCCCTGGTTCGAGAAGCTCTATGCCAAGCACCGCATCAAGTATCTCGGCCACGCCATGACCAGCCCCATCAACGAGCAGCTCATGTCCGTCACGCCCATCAACACCATTGAGGACGTGAAGGGAAAGAAGATCCGTTCCTCCGGCTTCGGCGCCCTCTTCTACAGGGCCCTCGGCGGCACCACGGTCTCCCTCTCCGCCCCCGAGATCTACACCGCCTTCCAGACGAAGAACATCGACGCCGCCGAATGGACCTTCTGGGACGAGAACATGCGCATGGGCTTCCACGAAGTGGCAACCTACGTGGTGGACCCCGCCTTCCAGAACGGCACCTGCGAGTACTTCCCCCTGGTGGTGAACCCCGACAGGTGGAATGCCCTTTCCCAGGAATACAAGGACATCGTCATCACGGCCCGCGACCGCATCCGCTACCTTTCCGCCATGGTCTACGTCCATGAGATCAAGGCCCGGGAAAAGTGGAAGGAGATGCCCAACATCACCGTCGTCCGCTGGAGCGCCGAGGACGAGGCCAAGGCCCGGAGCGTGGGACACAAGCTCGTGGTCGACGAATGCAACAAGACCCCCGAGGGCAAGGATTTCCTCGAGATCTACCGCACGGTCCTGTGGGATCTCGGCTACAAGGACGAAGCGAAGGAACTCGGATACTCCAAGTAACCTCTGAAGGTAAAAAGCAAAGACATAAAGCGGGATCCGCCTCCGGGCGGATCCCGCTTTCCATGGGATGCGCCGGGTGAGGAAAGGAGCGGCTACTTTTCTCTTTTTTCTTTCTTTCCAGGTTCATGTTGCGAAACGGGAGCCCCGGGGCCATAATAAGAGGGCGGGAAGAAACGTTTACATTGCATACCAAAACAGAAGGAGATGATCGTTTTGTCCAAATTCAGAGTCGTCATCGCTTCACTGCTCCTCGTGGCCGTCATGGCTGCGGGGGCCTGGGCTTCGGGAGAACTCAACGCGTACACCATCATGCCGGAGAAGTATGCTTCCCAGGTCTTCGAGGCCTTTTCCGCTGAAACGGGGATCAAGGTGAATTTCATGAGATTCTCATCCGGCGAGGCACTCGCCAGGGTGGTGGCAGAGAAGAACAACCCCCAGGTGGACATGATCCTCGGGGGCCCGGCGGACACCTACGAAGCCGGCATAAAGGAAGGGGTCTTCGAGGCCTACAAGCCCGCCGGGGCTGAGGGCATCCCCGAAAAGTTCCGCTCGAAAGAGAATTACTGGACCGGCATCGGGATCATCCCTCTGGTCTTCCTCACCAACTCGAAATTCCTGGCAGACAAGGGACTCGAAGCCCCCTCCTCCTGGAACGACCTCCTCGACCCCGCCTATAAAAACGGTCTCCAGATGGCCGATGCCCGCACCTCCGGGACCGCCACGGAGCGGATCTACTCCCTGGTGAAGATCATGGGCGAGGACGAGGCGTTCGCCTACCAGAAGAAGATGCACCAGAACATCCAGATGTACACCAAGAGCGGTGCCGGCGGCGCCATGCCCGTGGCGACGGGGCAGGCGGCTTCGGGCATTTTCTACATCGTGGACGCCCTGGACATCCAGCAGCAGGGGCACCCGGTCGTGATCAGCTACCCGAAGGAAGGTGTCTCCTACGGCATCGAGGCCACGGGCGTCCTGAAAGGCGCTAGAAATCTGGAAAACGCCAAAAAGTTCATGGACTGGGCTTCTTCCAAAACCTTCGCCCAGCTGCTTGTGGACAAAAAGATCAACTATATCCCCACCCGGGGAGACGTGGAAGTGACCAACCCGGCCCTTGACCTTTCGAAGGTCAACCTGGTGGAAGTGGACGTGACCTGGAAGGGCGAGAACCGGAAGGCGTTCGTGGACCGCTGGATCAACGAAGTCATCAAGTAAGTCTTCCCGGGAATCAGAAGCGGTTCCCATCCCCGGCGGGAGTCTCTCCCGCCGGGGCTTTTTCCTTGTTCGGTATGCATTACAGTTCACTCAAGGAGAATGACGCCATGAATCGACCATCCGCGCTCTCCGCTCCGGAGAAGGTTTCGCCCCTGAAAAGGGACCCTGCCCTTCTCCCTGCCCTCGCCGCCATCTGGATTTCCCTGGCGGTCTTTGTCCTGTACCCGCTCTTCCGGCTTTTTCTGACCACTTTTATGGTGGAGGGGCAGCTTTCCTTCTCGAACCTCGGGGCGGTTCTCGACAGCTGGTATGACAGGCAGGCCTTTCTGAACAGCCTCTGGCTCGCCACGGCCGTCTCGGTGGCCGGGACGGTGCTGGGGTACATTTATGCCTTCGCCGTCACCAGGATTTCCATCCCCTCCTGGCTGAAATGGTTTCTCGGCGCGGTCACCACGCTGCCCCTCATCTCCCCGCCCTTCACGAGCAGCATCGCCCTGACCCTTTCCCTGGGGCCCAACGGCATCCTGCTGAAGTTTTTCGGCATAGAGAACTTCAACTTCTACGGATTCTGGGGTACCTGGATGTCCGAGACGCTGACCTACTTCCCCGTCTCATTCCTCACTCTGGCGGCGGTGCTCTCCGCCATCGACCCGAACCTCGAGGACGCCGGCCTTTCCCTTGGAGCTTCACCCGGAAGGGTTTTCCGTACGGTGACCTTTCCCCTTTCCACCCCGGGCATCGCCAACTCGGTCCTCCTGCTCTTCGCGAGCTCCCTGGCGGATTTTGCCACGCCCCTTGTGCTGGCGGGCCACAGCTTTCCCGTGCTCCCCACCCAGGCGTACCTCCAGATCACAGGGCTGTATGACCTGCGGGGCGGAGCGGCCCTCTCCTTCCTGCTCCTTCTTCCCGCCATGGGGGTCTATGTGCTTCAGCGCTTCTGGGTGGGGAAGAAGAGCTACGTGACCATCAGCGGGAAGACGGGAAGCCGCTCGGGCTTCAAGAGCAAGGGCAAGCTCGCGGAGGGGCTCGTGCTGGGGGTATGTTTCACCGTCACCGCCTTCATTCTCTATCTTTATTCCCTGATTCTCTGGGGAGCCCTGGTGAAGGTCTGGGGCGTGGACAACTCCCTCACCTGGGAAAATTTCCATTACGTGTTCACCCACGGCCGCAAGGCCATCACGGACACTCTGTCCATCGCTGCGGTGGCCACCCCTCTCGGTGGTCTCATGGCCGTAGTGGTGGGGTATATCGCCCAGCGGAAGCGTTTTTTCGGCAACAGAGCCATGGAATTCTTTTCCATGCTGAACTACGCCCTTCCGGGAACTGTGGTGGGCATAGCCTACGTCATCGCCTTCAATGAAAGACCCATCCTGCTCACGGGCACCATGACCATTCTCGTGGCAGCCTACATGTTCCGCTACCACGCCGCGGGCATCCGGGCGGTGATCGCGTCCCTTCACCAGATCGACCCGTCCATCGAGGAGGCGTCGGCCAGCCTCGGCGCCGGGGCGGCCAGGACCTTCTTCCGGGTGACCGTTCCCCTGGTGGTCCCTGCGGTGCTCATGGGGATGCGATACCTCTTCATCCACTGCATGACCGCCATCAGCGCCACCATTTTCCTGGTGTCCGTCCGGTGGAGCCTGCTCACCACCCGTATTCTCGAGTGCATGACGGAACTGCAGTTCGCCCAGGCATGCGCCTTTTCCGTCGTTCTGATTCTGCTCGTCTTCGGCGCCACCGCCGTGCTGACGGGCCTGACCCGCTTCGCAACGAGGCGTATTTCCGGCGAAGGAGGCCGAGGCTGATGGCCGTTACACTCGAACTCTCGAACGTGTCGAAAATCTTCCAGAAGGACCGGGAACTTGTCCGGGCGGTGGACGATGTCTCCATGACGGTAACGCCCGGGGAGATGGTGACATTTCTCGGCCCCTCGGGATGCGGGAAGACCACCACCCTCAGAATGGTGGCGGGATTCGAAATACCCTCAGGGGGAACCATCACCATCGACGGCCAGGACGTGACCAACGTTCCCGTGAACAGGCGCGACATCGGCTTCGTCTTCCAGAATTACGCCCTGTTTCCCCACATGAGCGTCTTCGAGAACGTGGCCTACGGACTCCGCGTCAAGGGATACAGGGAGGAGGAGATCCGCCGCATGGTCCGGGAGGGTCTTGACCTCGTCGGACTGGGGAAGGCGGAGAAGCGGTTCCCGAACCAGCTTTCCGGGGGAGAACAACAGCGGGTGGCCCTTGCCAGGGTGCTCGTGCTTCAGCCGAGGGTCCTCCTCATGGACGAACCTCTGTCCAACCTCGACGCCAAGCTGCGAATTCACATGCGCACCGAGATACGGAGAATCCAGAAACACCTGAACATCACCTGCCTTTATGTCACCCACGACCAGGGAGAGGCCCTCACCATGTCCGACAGGATCATGGTGATGAACAGGGGAAAGGTGGAGCAGATCGGGGCGCCCCTCGAGATCTACAGCGACCCCAGCTCTCTCTTCGTGGCCGATTTCATCGGCCAGGCGAATATCATTCCCGGAGAGGTCGTCTCTGTGGAGGGCGGAACGGCCTCAGTCTCCATTGCCGGGCTCACAGTGCCGGTCCGGGCCGTTAAAAACGCCTCCTTCGCTCCGGGGGCTCCTGCGGCGGTGGTCGTCCGGCCCGAAAACCTCCTGCCTTCACCGGGGGAGGGGATGAAAGGCACTGTGCTCACCGCCACCTTCCTCGGCGGGCGCATGGAGTACGAGGTCGCCCTGGAAAGCGGCCGGACAGTGCTCTCCTTCGATCCCTTTCTTCCCGGGAAAAGGATGTGGACCGAGGGAGAGAGCATCAGTCTTTCTTTCGATCCCGCCGTGGCGGTGGCGTTGCAGGCCTGAACTTTTTTTCCCCGCAATGAGGTAAGACGCCGGTGGAGCAACTTCACCGGCGTCTTAGCGTGCACTGATACTCCGCCAGGCTTCGCTGCAATTCGATTGATCTCCTGTTCTTTTCGCATCCTTCATTCTGCCGGAATAAATACAGGTAAAGGTGTCGTCAGAATACACTAAATCCGAAAATACATAATACAGCAACAAAGCTATTGACAAAGTTTTTTGTAAAGATATAATTGCGCCGAAACAAAATGGTAGTGCAATGAAAAAAGATATTTTGAAGTGCATTATGTGGGGCATAGCAAGCAAAAACACAAGGCAAAGGTTAAGGCAAAGAGCAAAATTAAGAGCAAAGCAAAGAGCAAAGCAAAAAGCAAGGAAAAGATCAAAACGAAGAGCAACGCGAGGATTCGGCAAGGGGCAATGCGTGGGGCGACTCATGGTGTGCATCGTGGGGCATGGTGTTCTTTTCTTTTTGACGGTCTTTCTTTTTTCTAGGGGTTCTCCCTATCTATCATAATCCTTTCAGTTTGTTCCGGATATCCCATCTCGGTAGTTTATTCCAGGTCGCAAGGGTTCTGCATTTCAGTGTCTGAAATGTTCTTTTGGCGTTTGCTGCGCGGACAGGCAATTGTGTCTCCGCAGACAGTTGGTTCTTTGTGTCCGAAGGCCGGCGGGGCCTTTTTGGGGCAACACGACACGGAAAGAAGAGGTGAGTGTAATGAAGAAAGCGGTAATGGTGCTTCTCTCGGTACTGTTCGTGTTCGGCGTGGCAGGGGTTGTCCTGGCGGAGGAAGTGGACCTGAATTTTTGTCCTCCTTCCTGCGATCCCCTTCCCAATTCCGATTCGCTGAACATCTTCTGGAAAATCCAGCCGATGACAACGGTCTATATTGTGGAAGACGAGCTCAAGATCTGCACCTTTATCGGAGCTCCGGGATCGGGCAACTTCAAGAAGGGCTTCAAGTACGGGGCGGCGGCCACGGGCGTAGGGCTCCGCAAGATCGTCGGGTCCATTTCGCCCGCCCTTCCCACGGGCGTGTCCATGTGGGGTCTTCTGACCAGGCCCGACAGCATCGGCACCTCCACGGGGCCCCATATGCTCGGGACGGCGGACGTGGATCTCGTGAAGGGGCTCGAGAAGCTGTATGCCGCCTACGGGACGGGTGAAATCAGCCTGTACGCGGACAACAGCGCCTCGGGCGGCAACGGAATGGTCGTCCTGAAGCTGACCATACTCGACCAGATTTAACGCGGGAAAGCGGACAAACAGGTACCAGCCGTTTGTTTCATTGGCCGGATGTTCTGAGTGAAGTGTTTTGGAAGGCCCCGCCGGCTTTTCCTTTCAGGCGGTCCGGCATCATCGAGGGGAGACTTTTCTATGAGGACAGCACAATGGAAGGTAGGTTCGGTTTTTCTTTTCCTGTGCCTCTTTTTGTCCGGGGCAGCCCTGTTTCCCAGGGCGGCGGAAGGTCTTGACGTGATCATCTCGGGGAGCTGGCAGTTTCCTTTCAGGTCTTCTTTCTGGTCGTCTCCCGATCCCTCGGTGCAGAGTATGCCGGGATCCGCTGCAATCAGCGTGGTCAATGCGGGAAATACCCGTGAACAGTGGGGAATTGAGGTCAAAATACAGGGTTCACCCCTTCCGGAAGGGGTGAAGCTCTGGGTTCGCCGGAGCGGCAGCGGGCATGGGGCAGGCTGGATCCGCAGCGGAATGGGGTATATTCCCGTCGGCGAGAGCCCGGCGCTTCTTTTTTCCGGAACCGGGGACAGGCTCCAGGTTCCCCTTCAGATTAAAATTGCGGGGATCACTCCCCGGACTCCCGGGGCAACGATACGGACCAGCCTGATTTTTACGGTGGTGAGAACGCGATGAAAAACAGGGCGCTTTTGAACGGATTTTTTCTGGCCTGCATTTTGACGGCAGTCATATGCGGCAGCCTTTCGGCCGGCGTCAACCTGAACGTGGACGGAACGCTGACCAGGTCGTTCACCCTCGATCCGGGGGGGAAGACCCGGGGGGAGATCGTTGTCCAGAATGCCGGCGACGAGGAGAGCGAGGTCAAGATATTTCTCCAGGACTATCTTCATTACGCGGACGGGCGGGCCCTCTTCCAGAAAACCGGGACCGTGGGACGGTCAAACGCCTCCTGGATAACCCTGACTCCCAACCAGGCGGTGATACCTGCAAAGGGATCCCTGACGATCAACTTCACTCTTTCCGTTCCTTCTGACCCGAAACTGAAGGGAACCTACTGGAGCCTGCTCATGATCGAACCTGTCCCCAAAAGCCTGCTGACGCCGGGAAAGCAGGAGAATGACGTGGACATCCAGGTCGTTACGGTGGTCCGCCTTGCCGTGCAGATGATCACCGCTATCGGCAAATCCGGGGAGGCGAAGCTCAGTTTCCAGAGTCGCAGCCTGACCAGGGAAAAGAACGGCCGCTTCCTGACCCTTGATCTCGAAAATACCGGGGAACGGCTGCTGGCACCCCATGTGTGGACCGAGCTGTTCGACAAAAAGGGGCAGTCGAGCGGAAAGATCGACGGGAGCAGCCACCGGATCTATCCCGGATGTTCTGCCCGGTTCGTGCTCGACCTGTCAAAGCTGGCGCCGGGAGGATACAAGGCGGTGGTCGTGGCCGACAACGGCGACGATAACGTATTTGGGGCGAATTACGTCCTGGAGCTCAAGTAGCGGGAGGAAACAGTCATGAACGCCATGCGGGTCGGCAGGGGATTGTCGGCGGGGCTTGTTTTTCTCTTCCTTTTGGGAGGAGTGCCTTCCTGTGCCCAGTTTCGCGGCCGGGGGCTGGAGGTACGGGTCGTATCCCCGGTCCAGATCGTGTCCGAGCCGAGCCGCATGCACACCATCAGTTTCGAGGTTACCAACCGGACAAACAGGCAGGAACGGTTCCGGGAAGAGGTGACCCTGCCGAAAGGCTGGACGCTGGTGATTCCCATGACGTCCTTTGTGCTGCCGGCCCAGGCTTCCGCCGTCCGTCTCCTGTCGTTCCAGATACCCATCAACGCCGGCGAGGGAAGGGAAACGATCAGGTATTCCGTGCAGTCCGACCGGGATCCCTCCATCCGGGACGCGGTGGAATACGATGTGGTGGTTCTCGCGGTGGCCAAGACGGACCTGATGGCGGAGAACCCGCCGGCATCGCTCATGGCGGGGGAAGAATACGAGTTTTCCGCCCGGCTGGTCAATTCGGGCAACATCCCCCGTACGTTCCTGATCAGGGCGAAGAACACCGATCCGAATTCCCCGGTGCTGGCGGCTCCTTCGGAAGTGTTTCTCGCGCCCGGGGAAGGGGCGGCTCTTTCCGTATCAGGAAAGATCGACCCCGGATTCCGGGGGACCGTCACCGTCATCCAGATAACGGCGGATGTCGAGAAGGACGGCAAAAAGGAGGAGGCAGTCTCCACCGCGGTCCTTCTGGAGGTCGTCCCGGCCCTCTTCAAAAAACCGGAACCTTACCATATTCTCCCTTCGACATTCGCCGTGTCTGTGGCGAGAACTGCGGAAGGTGACACAAAGCCGTCCTTCGAGTGGAAAGGGGCGGGTACCCTGGACGAAGAAGGAGAACAGCATTTTTCCTTTTCCTTTCGGGGGCCCGATGTGGAAGATTCCTCCTTCTTCAGCCGGACCGACGAGTACTGGATGAATTACTCGAGCAGGTCACTCGGTATCCTGATGGGGGATCAGCCCTACGGTGTTTCCCCCCTGACGATTTATTCCTCCTACGGAAGGGGATTCGGGGTGGATTTCAAGTCCATGGCCGGGGGCAGCATGTCCGCAGGCCTGTTCTACGTGAGAGACCGGGCCGGAGAGGAAGACTGGATAGACAGGGGGTTCTACCTCCAGCACTCCCTGGGGGAAGATTCCTTTCTCCGTCTGAACGTGGCCCAGTCCGAAACAAAAGCCACGAGCACTGAACCGGAGGCCGAGGACAAGCTCTGGAGCCTGGAAGCCCGGCTCAGGACGGGACAGAACGATACCCTCGAGCTCGAATACGGGCGCAGCAGCACCGACCGGCCCGGAGCGAAAAACGACGAGGACGCTTACCGGGTTTTGTGGCGCGGAATGACCGCGGGAAAGATGTCTTTCTCCCTGGGCAAGACCCATGCCGGGGCAGACTACTGGGGGTATTTCCACAGCTACGACTACGAAAACGCTTCCGTGAGCGTGCCCCTGGGACCGAAAATGAGGCTCGGAGTTGGTGTATCCTCCTACGAGAACAACCTCGACCGCAGGCCGGGGGAGTCGGATACGGCCACCTCGGAGAACCTGGTACAGGCGACCCTTGATTTTTCCCTGCAGAACGGCTGGTTTCTCATGGTCGGCTTTGACGATTTCGGACGGGTCGATCGGCTTGCCCCGGCCGAATTCGATTATTCGGAGACATCGTACTGGGTCCGGTTCGGCCGGAGTTTCGGACAGATAAACTGGTCGGTGGAGCCCCGGTTCAGCGACCAGCACAATCATCTCACCGGAGTGTCGGAATCGGCCTGGAACGTGAACTTTCTCGTGAGCTATTTCCCCTCGCCCAACCTGACCCTGAGCTTTTTCTGGAACCTCGGCGACAATGACGTGCTGAGCGAGAGCTACCTTCTCAGGGGGTCGAGCAGTTTCGGAGGATCCGTCTTCTGGAGGGCCTCTCCGCGGCTCACCCTCTCGCTGGCCTATACGCGGTCCGGCATCGGGGACAACGCGGAACTTCTTTCAAACCAGTTCGACCTCATTGCCACCTACGAGATGACGGAAGACCGTCTTCTTACGCTGGAAGTATCCCGGGACGATTATGAGACGGAGTACCGGCTTTCCTACCAGATACCCATAGGCATCAAGACGGTGAAGAAGACGAACGTGGGCATTCTGAGGGGCAGGGTATTCAACTCCATGGTTCCTGAAAAGCCCGGGCTTCCCGACATTGTCGTCAGGGTAGGTACTGAAGCCGTGGTGACGGACAAGGACGGTGTTTTTCTCTTCCCCGCCCTGGAGCCCGGTTTTTACCGCGTCATGATCGACCCCAAATCCATCGGGTACGGTTTTACTACGGTGCAGAAGTACCCGATCTCCCTTGAAGTTAAAGGAGGGCCGACCCCTGTCTCCATGGACATCGGCATAACCCAGGGAGCGATTTTCAGGGGAAGGGTGGCTTTGGGCGGCGATGCAGGGAAGGACGGGGCCGCTGCGCCGGCACCGGATTCCTCAGGCACCGGGCCGGTCAGCCTGGCCCACATACTGGTGGAGCTGTCCAGGGAAGACCAGACTGTCAGGCGTTCCACCGACATGAACGGCGAGTTTGTTTTCGACAACATACGCCCGGGAAACTGGCAGCTGAAGTTTTACGAGGCGGGTATTCCCGCCGGATACCAGTTCGAGACCGAGTCGAAGACCATCGAACTGGCTCCGGGAGATGCGGTGGAGATGGTGAACCTCATTTTCCCGAAAAAGCGGACCATACAGTTCATTGACAGCGGCACGGTCACAACGTCCTCTTCGGGAAAAAAGAAATAAACGCCGGGGAAAGGGGGAAAGGCACCATGAAAAGTCACCGGACCGGTTTCGTATGGATACTGGCAGTTTTGGTCCTTGTCGTTTCCGCCGAAGGGATTCCGCTGTCCGGGCCCTTCTGTTCCCCGCTGGACGCGGCGGAATCGGCCGCCCTCCCCCTGGAGGTCTCCATTCCGGAATATTGGGGCGTTCACGTAAAGGGGGCCTCCGTATCCATGGTTGCCATGATCGGAGGCAAACCGGCGGAAAGCTCCTTTTCCTTCCTCCTTTCCTCCACAGGAAATACCCCGAGAAAGCTGACGGCCCGCCTTGCGGCGCCCCTGCCCGCCGGAATGTCCATGACGGTGGAGGTGCCTTCCGCCCAGGGAGGCCGGTCAACCGGGCCCCAGTCCCTGGGAACCGGTGAAGTGGATCTCCTGACCGGTTTTCGGGGGCTGTTCGGCGCCGGCGGCAGGGGGATGCTGAAAATGAAGGGCAGCAACAGCCTCGCACCGGGTGCGGGGCAAGCTGTACTGGTTCTGGCTGTTCGCGATATGTAGGACTGCCCGGAGCGTGGGGGTACGGCAGGAAATTACGGGTCGGCATGCCCTCCTGTGACTATGGCTGATTCTCTGACCGGTGCCGGATAGTAAGGTTTCGCTCTCAGGGCGGCCTGCAGATACCCCCGTTCAGGATCAGCCATGCCGGGAGGAATATGATGATGTCCACACATTATTCTGTCGACTTCAAGGTTCACGTCGCTTTGGAAGCGTGCAAGGAAGACCGGACTCTTGCCCAGCTTTCACGGGAGTTCGGTGTGTCTCCGGAACAGATCTGCAGATGGAAAAAGAAGCTCCAGTCCAATGCGGGGCTCGTCTTTGCCTCGAAGCAGATGAAAAAAAAGCGGGAAGAACCTTCCGCGACGCTTTACGAGGAGATTGGCCGGCTGAAAATGGAGATTGACAGGATGAAAAAATGCAACTGAATCTTTCCCTCCTGCACTGATTTTCCGGAAACGGCCCCCCCCCGGGGGCGTATAATGGAAAGGAGTCCTGCCCGAATCGGGGCACATCAAATTGAGGGAGGCGTCTTATGAACCCGGTTCTTTTGCTTGTGGACATCCAGAACGACTATTTCCCCGGAGGGGCCATGGAGCTCCATGAAAGCGAGAAAGCTGCAAAGAGGGCTGAAGATCTCCTTCTATCCTTCAGGAAAAAGAAATTCCCCGTGGTGCATGTCAGGCACGTTTCCACCCGTCCCGGATCTACTTTTTTCCTGCCCGGAACACAGGGTGCGGATATCAGACCATGTGTCCTCCCTGAAGAAGGAGAGACGGTCTTCGTCAAGCATTTCCCCAACAGTTTCAGGGAAACTCCGCTCCTCGGCCGCCTGCGGGAGCTGAATCCCGACCGGCTGATCATTGCGGGCATGATGACCCACATGTGCATCGACACCACGGTCCGGGCCGCTGCGGACCTCGGCTTCAGCTGCACCCTCGCAGGGGATGCCTGCGCGACAAAGTCCCTTGCCTTCGGGGAGACCGTTGTCCCGGCGGAACAGGTTCAGGCGGCCTTCCTCGCGGCCCTGGGCGGCGCCTTTGCAAGAGTCGAGGCCGCCGGGGCTGTCTGTTCCTCACTTGACTGAGCATGGACCGGATACTCCCTGCGGGGCTGGTTCCTCTCTTTTGCCGCCCGGCGGAAAAATGATACAATACTTCAGGCCCGGAATTTGATTCTCTGCGGCCGCCCACCATACCTCTTCGGAAGGAATGAGGCCCCATGCGCTACATAGGCGCCGCTTCGCGGGGAATCCGGCTCCCCGTCATTTCCAGGGGTGCCGACCTCGTGGACATCGTCTCCTCGGAACTGATACAAGCATCGGAATGCCCCCGCGACCCTTTCCCTCTCCGTGACCGCGACATCGTCGGCGTGACGGAATCCCTCCTGGCACGAGCCCAGGGAAACTACGCCACCCTGGAAGACATTGCCGAAGACGTCCGCCGCAAGGTGCCGGAGGGCGACGTGGCCCTCCTGTTCCCGATTCTCAGCCGGAACCGGTTCGGGCAGATCCTGAAAGGCATTGTCAGGGGCGTTCGGGGGAAGGTCCACATTCTTCTTTCCTACCCCGCCGACGAGGTGGGGAATCTGGTCATGGACCCCCGGGAGTTCTTCCTCAGAAGCGGCAGGCTGAAAGACGGTCTTTTCGGCGAACAGGAATATGAGGAGATTTTTGGCCGCTACCTCCACCCCTTTACCGGGGTGGATTACGTGAGGTACTACAGGGAGATGGATCCCGGCAGGGTGGAAATCCACTTTGCGAATACACCGCTGGCCGCCCTGAAATTCTCGAACACCGTCATCGCCGCCAGCATCCATGCCCGGCATCTCCACAGGGAGATACTGGAGCAGGCGGGGGCCCTGGTAGTGTCCCTCGACCAGCTCTGCTCGGAGCCCCACAGGGACGGCATGGGGTACAATCCCGAGTTTGGGCTGCTGGGGTCGAATTTCACGAGCGACGGGACGGTGAAGCTTTTCCCCAGGGACAGCCGCAGGTTCGCCCTGGACCTTCAGAAGGAATTTCAGGCGCGGACAGGAAAACATATGGAGGTCCTCGTCTACGGCGACGGCGCCTTCAAGGATCCCGTCTGCGGCATCTGGGAACTGGCCGATCCCGTGGTCTCACCCGGCTACACCGACGGTCTCGACGGAATGCCGAAGGAGATCAAGCTCAAGTATATCGCTGACAATTCGGGGGACAAGTCCCCGGAGGAGGCGGTTCGGGACGCCATTCGGGCCAAGGGCACCATGGACCGGTTCAGCCATTCCACCCTCGGGACGACTCCCCGGAGGCTTACGGACCTCGTCGGATCCCTCTGCGACCTCACGTCCGGGTCCGGGGACAAGGGGACTCCGGTGATCCATATTTCCGGCTACTTCGATTCCTACCTGGACGACTGATTCTGACCATGCCGGAAGGATCCGTGCCTTCCGGCAATTTTTTCCCCGGGGGGTGATCCCATGTTCAGGCCATGTTTCGCAAACCCTTCAGAAATACAGCGTTTCCTTGACTCCATCCCCTATAACGCGGTGGAGGAGTGCAAGCCCCCGGCAAGGGTCTATTCAGAGAAATCAGCCCACTGCTTCGAAGGGGCCCTGTTTGCAGCGGCCTGCCTCCGGGAGCTTGGATACCCGCCGCTGCTGGTGGACCTCCGTGCCTGGAACGACGATGATCATGTGATCGCCGTCTTCCGGGAGAGGGGGTGCTGGGGAGCTGTGGCGAAGTCCAACTTCACCACCCTCCGCTTCCGGGAACCAGTGTACCGGAGCCTCCGTGAACTGGCCATGTCCTATTTTGATTTCTATTTCAACACCCTGGGGCAGAAAACTCTCAGGGCTTATTCCCGCCCCCTGAAGCTGGAGCGGTACGACGGGCGGGGATGGGCGGACGGAGAAGAGGATCTCGAGTACATAGCCGACGGTTTCAATCTGCTGCCATATTATCCTCTGCTCAGCGAGGAGCAGGCCGCCGCTCTTTCGCCTGTGCCGGACCATCTTCTTCAGGCCGGCCTTGCCGGGTCCAACCCCGCGGGGCTCTATGTTCCGAAGGAATGACGGATGCGGAAACCGGTCTCCTGTAGTATCATTGTTCGTGTCATGCGTAGATTTTGTTTCCAATGTTGTTTTATTTTTTCTCCACAGTGAGGTTCGGCGGCCGGCTTTCCCGTCTGCCCGGACCTGAGTGCGTTATCCTGTCCCGATAGGTACCATATTATGTGAGGAGGTAGGAAGAATGAGGAGTTTCGGCAGCATTCGGAAGGCAATGGTGTTGGTGTCCCTTGTATGTCTTTTTGCCGTGCCCGCTTTTGCGGCGGATCCGATCCGGATCGGTGAAATTGCGACGGTAACGGGTGACTTCGCCGCTTACGGCGTGGCTGAGGTCGAATCGGTGAAGATCGCCGTGGCGGAAATCAACGCCGCCGGCGGCATCCTCGGCAGGCCGGTGGAAGTCATCATGTACGACTGCCGCACCCGGCAGGAGGACATGGTCAACGCCGCGCGGCGCCTTGTGGAACAGGACAAGGTCAGCGTGGTCATCGGACCCAGCGGAAGCGGCCTGTGCATCGCCGCCGCCCCGGTGTTCAACCGCGGCAAGGTTCCCCACATCGGAACGCTCCCCACGAACCCCCTGGTCACCGTGGACGAGAAGGGGCAGGTCCGCCCCTACAACTTCCGCATCTGCTTCCTTGATCCCTACCAGGGCAAGATGATTGCCCACTTTGCCGCAAGGGACCTCGGAAAGAAGAAGGCGGCGGTGCTTTATGACGTGTCCAGCGACTACTCCCACGGCCTCCGCGAATTCTTCACGAAATCCTTCAAGGAGTACGGCGGAGAGATCGTGGCCGACGAAGGACACCGGGAGCAGGATGTGGACTTCCGCGCCCAGCTTACGGTCATCAAGGATGCCAACCCCGACGTACTCGTGATACCCACCATGGGCAAAGCCCTTCCCCTGGCAGTGAAGCAGGCCCGCGACCTGGGCATCGAAATTCCCATCGTCGGCGGCGACGGCTACGGCGACTTCATGTGGGAGATTGCCGGAGACGCCATGAGGGAGAGCTACTGGGTGAGCCACGTGGACAAGGCCGACCCTGCCCTCGCCGACTTCTTCCGCAAGTACGAAGAGCAGACGGGCACTGAGGCCATGGAGTTCATGAACGCCGTCATGGCATACGACAGCGTCTACTGGGTGAAGGACGCCATCGAGCGGGCCGGCAGCGACGACCCCGTGAAGATCCGGGACGCCCTTGAGGCCACAAAGGGTCTGAAGCTCATGCACGCCACTCTGACCATGGACGAGTTCCACAATCCCAAGGACAAGGACGGCATCATGCTTGCGTCAGACATCGCCACCAAGAAGGCCGTGTTCTTCAAGAAGGTCAAGCCCGAATAAGAAGCCTGACAGGACAAAAGGAGGACGGGGATTTTCCCGTCCTCCTTTTTTTGTTTCCCGGATCGGCATGGGATATTGACTGGTATCCTCCGCCGGATGGAAAAGGAGAAGGTCATCCCTGCCCGTCCGGTTTCCGCTTCAAGCAGCCGGACAGGCATCCCTTGACAGATCCCTGGAAGAAGAGGAGAATTCGAAAAAATCGGGAGAAGGGAGAGAGGATGAAAATGCTGAAGAGAATTATGGAAATAGACGCGGCCGCTGCCGATTCGATCAGGGGCGGAAAAACATGTGACTGCTCCTGTGACTGTACCTGCGCCATGAGTTCCGTGACGGACGACACCATGACGTCAACCCGTGATTCCAACATGCTCAGCACCTATGCCTCGTGAACATCCCAGTAATTAAGAAGAGAGAGTTTTTTTCTTTCTCCCGGCTTCTCCCGCCCAGTGCAGGAAAAGCCGGGAAAACTGTATAGAGGAGCGGCGCTTTCCCTGTCGAAAAATTTCGAGTGCAGAAGGGGAGAAAAATGGCAGATATTCCGGCAGCCTCTGTGATAAACGACCGCTACCCTATGGTAAGGCTCTTCCGGCATGGTGAAGATGTAGTTCTCTATGACGGGAAGGCCCATTTCGCGGTGATCCTGTCCAATGATGAACTTGAGGTACTTGAGGCTTTTCTGGCAGGAAGACAGGAAGAAGAAATTGTCGCCTCTTTTTCTTCCCGCCTGGGACGGAACCCCATTGCCGAACTCTGCGGGAAGCTGGAAAGGCTGCGTGAGAGGGGAGTTTTCACCGGGGGGCCGGCGGAAACCGTGTCTCCGGCCGGCAAAGAGGAGATCCGGAACCTGCTGGAGTATTATGACCGCAATATCCTGCTGAGGAAATTCTGCCTCGAGGTGACCGAGGACTGTAATTTCCGCTGTACCTACTGCAAAAGAACCATCGCGGACGATTTTCGGCCCCATTCCGGCAACAGGATGAGCGAAGAGAACGCCTTCATGGCTATCCGCTATTATTTCCAAAAATACACCTCTTTCTTCTCGAGGCTGTCTGACGAAAAGAAAGAGCTGCTCCTGAAAATAGTTCCCCCGGGGCTGTCCTGGTATGGAGGCGAACCGTTCCTCAATTTCGGTCTCATACAAAAGACCGCCGATTTTTTCAAGGCTCTTCCGTGGGAAGACTTTTCCATCGGAAGGGAGTCTTTTCATTTCACCGTCAACACGAACCTTTCGATTATGAGCGATGAAATCCTTGCTTTTCTCGTGGACAATGATGTGATCCTCTTTGCAAGCCTTGACGGCCCGGAGGAGGAACATGACAGGTGCCGGGTGTTCCCGGACGGCAGCGGAACGTTCCGCCTTGCCTGTTCCAATCTCCTGAAGATACGGAAATTCAACGGCGCCTACTTCAGGCGCAGGGTATCTCTTTTCGGCGTGTTGACGGAGGATCACGACCATGAAAGATGTCAAACGTTCAATAGGGGTATAGGAGCCTTTCAGAGCAGGCATTTCCCGGCGCAGTACACCGGAGTTTTTGTGCCTGATCCCGAAGAGACGGTCCGCAGGGGGCTGGCTGAGTTTTATGAAAACCTGGGGCGGTTTGCGGAGGTTGCCGAAGCCCAGGCAGGCAGGGATGAAATCGACATGGAATGCTTTGCCGGGCTTCTGCAGTTCGCGGGACTTGTATTTGACAATCCCTCCGGAAGCAATTTCCTGAAACTCTCCCTGACCTGCCCCATGGGATTCGATAATCTGATGGCGGCTGCAAACGGAGATTATCTTCTATGCCACAAGGTCAGCGGGAATTTGCCCATAGGCCATTGCTTGAAGGGGCTGGATTTCGAAAAGCTCGTTGAGGTGAACAGAAAATATGCCGGGACCGTAAACTCGGGCGAATGCAGGAGCTGCTGGGCTGTCCGCTTCTGCAGGATATGCGCGGCGGCGCGAATGAGCGGTGAGGGATTCATCAACCCCACGCCGCAGGAGTGCGATGTGCTCAGGCTGGATATCGCTTTCAGGTTTGCCTGCTTTCTTCATCTTGCCAGGAATCACCCGGATATTCTCGCACGGATCTTCCAATACAAAAGAGATCCCGAGCATTGCGTAGGGGTTATAGACATCAATGATTTTTAGGAAATCCTTTCCCTTTTGCAGGCAGCGGGACATGATGGACTGCGGTCCGGCGTGCCTGCAGATGATCTGCAGACATTTCGGGAGATCCTTTTCCCTGCCCTATCTTCGCGAGAAGAGCGAAGCCGGCCGGGACGGCACGTCCTTCGGCAGCCTCCGCAGGGCCGGCGAAGCCCTGGGACTCCGGGGAAGGTGCCTTCGCGTGTCCTTCAGCTGCCTGGAAGAAGAAGCGCTCCTTCCCTGCATCGTGCCCTGGGACCGAAACCATTTCGTCGTTCTGTGGAAAACGGGGAACGGGAAGATGCACATCATGGATCCGGCAGACGGAGAGAGGGTCGTGGACTGCGGCGAATTCCGCTCACGATGGTCGGGAGGAGAGGACGAGGGATTTCTCCTTTTCTTTGAACCGGCGGAGCGTTTCCGTTCCCACCGGGAGCCGGAAAGAGAAAAGGAAAAAAATATGCTTTCACTGGCTCCCCTCATGGCGCCCTATGTTCGCCTTCTGGCCTCCATAGGGCTGGCAATGCTTCTTACGAGCGCCATCCAGATGACGCTTCCCTTTCTGACCAGAATTGCGGTCGACAGGGGAATCGGAACAGGGGATATCACAATCCTCAAGGCGGTCTTCCTTGGACAGGCCCTGCTGGTCTCCGGCCGGACCTGCGCCCATTTCTTCCGGGAATGGGCACTCTTTTTCGTCAGTACACCGGTAAACATCAACCTTGTACGGGCGTTCCTCGAAAAACTCGCACACCTGCCCCTCCGCTATTTTGACGTCAAAAAGCTGGGGGATATACTGCAGCGCCTTCAGGACCACAACCGGGTGGAATCCTTCCTGAGCCGCTCGATTCTCGGTATACTGATGGCCGCTCTGAATGTCGCCGTTTATGGGATTGTGCTGTTTTTCTACAGCAGGGCAACGTTCTTCGTTTTTCTTGCCGGAACAATACTGTACGTCCTGTGGGCACGCCTTTTCCTTTCCGCGAGAAGAAGGATCGATTATCAGAAATTCCTGTGGATGGGCAGGAGCCAGGATGCGGTGATACAGTTCGTGATGGGGATGCAGGACATCCGGCTCAATCAGTGCGAGGAAAAGAAAACGGATGCCTGGCATTCGCTGCAGGAAAAACTTGCCGGTGCAAAGCGCAGGGGACTGGCAATCGGACAGGGGCAGCTGCTCGGATGTTCCCTGATCCGGGAGGCCCAGTATGTCCTTATTTCGTACCTGGCGGCCCGGTCCGTCCTGGACGGTGACATCACCCTCGGGACCATGCTCGGGATCCAGTTCATTCTTGGACAGCTGGGCGGACCCGTAGACTTCCTGTTCCATTTTTTCACCGAGGCCCAGGATGCCTCGGTCAGTTTCGAGAGAATCCAGTCCGTCCGCTCCCTCCCGGATGAAGAAGACGAAGGGGGAGAAAGGAATGGGGAAATTTCTCCCTCGGGCGATGTCATTCTGAAGAACGTCTCCTTCCGGTACGGCGGAGAGAATACGGGCAACGCGCTCGATTCGGTGTCGATAGCGGTCCGGAACGGAATGACCACGGCTGTCGTGGGTGAAAGCGGGTGCGGGAAAACGACCTTTTTAAAGCTTCTTCTCGGCATCTACCGTCCTTCGGAAGGGGAAATTTACCTCGGTACCGTTCCGCTGTCTTCAATTCCTCCCGGCGAATGGAGGAGGTGCTGCGGGGCAGTGATGCAGGACGGGTATATTTTCTCCGACACCATTTCCGCGAATATCGCCCTGTCAGGAGATGAACCGGACCAGGAGGATGTGAGAAAGGCCGCCCGAATGGCGAACATAGAAGAATTCATCGAATCCCTTCCGCAGAAATACGAGACGCTGATAGGGAACGATGGTCACGGCCTGAGCCAGGGACAAAGGCAGCGGATCCTTATCGCGAGAGCGATTTACAAAAATCCCGGATTTCTGTTCTTCGACGAGGCGACGAATGCTCTCGATGCCGGAAACGAGTCCGTCATCATGGGCAACCTCAGGTCATTTTTTGAGGGGAAGACCGTGGTGATAGCAGCCCACAGGCTGAGCACCGTGAAGAATGCCGATCAGATCGTGGTTCTGGAAGGCGGCCGGGTCGTGGAGCAGGGAACCCATTCAGAACTGGTGTCCGCAGGGGGAAAATATTATGCCCTCGTCGGAGGGCAGATGGAACCCCGTTAGGGTTCCACTCTTTCAACCTGGATTCCCGGCCATTCATAACGAGGTTGCCGGGGAAATCACTATAAACCAAGTAATGATCGCACTTTGACAATCGTCGACTTGACCACCGCATCGTTACGTGTTACAATAAACATAACGAGGTGATGGGGTCGTGGCAAGCATCGTCTTTCAAAAGGATAAACGTTCCGGAATCACCTATGCGTATGAATCGGCGTCCTACTGGGACAAGGAAAAACGACA
>NZ_SORI01000032.1 GCF_004366815.1 Aminivibrio pyruvatiphilus
CGAAAAACTGAATCCGGCGGATAAAATAAGCGAAGGGCGCGGATATTCCGCGCCCTTCGCTTATTTGTTCTTATCGCCTTCAGCCCAGTGTTTTCTCCGCTTTTCCCGGGCGAGTTCCCGGGGTTCCAGCGAAACCGCTTCCCCTTCGAACAGGGATTCAATTCCTCCGGTATAGAGGTTCTTCGCCCGTTCGCAGGTCTCCCTGCACTTCCCGGCGCAGACGCTCCTGTTGTCGTCTGGTTCGGTGTAGACGGTGACGACCCCCTCGAAGTTCCGGAGCACCGTTTTCCTGTCCGACCTGGAGAGGACATAGTTCGGCATGACGGGGATCTTGCCCCCGCCGCCCGGCGCGTCCACCACGAAGGTGGGCACGGCAAGCCCGGACGTGTGGCCCCGGAGGTATTCCATGATCTCGATGCCCTTGCCGATGGAGGTGCGGAAGTGCTCTATGCCCCGGGAGAGGTCGCACTGGTAGATGTAGTAGGGGCGCACCCGCATTTTCAGGAGCTTCTGGTTGAGGTCCCGGAAGATGTAGGGGCAGTCGTTCACCCCCTTGAGGAGGACCGACTGGTTCCCCAGGGGAATTCCGGCGTCCGCCAGCTTCGCACATGCCGCCGCCGCCTCGGGAGTCAATTCCCGGGGGTGATTGAAGTGCAGGTTGATCCAGAGGGGGTGGTACTTTTTCAGGACGGAGCAGAGCCCCTCCGTCACTCTCATGGGGAGTACGGCGGGGATCCTGGTGCCGATGCGGATGATCTCCACCGTGGATATGGCCCGCAGCCGGGAGAGGATGAAATCAAGGGTCCCGTCCGACAGGGTGAGAGGATCCCCTCCCGTGATCAGCACGTCCCGTATCTCGGGGGTCCTGGCGATATAGTCAAGACAGCGGCTGATCTGGTCCTCCGTCCTCGGGGTGTCGTTCTGGCCGGCGAAACGTCTCCGCGTGCAGTGGCGGCAGTACATGGCGCACTGGTCCGTGACGAGAAGGATGCACCGGTCGGGGTACCTGTGGGTCAGTCCCGGCACCGGAGAGTCCACATCCTCGTGGAGCGGGTCGAGGAGGTCGGTGGGGGAGATCAGGGTCTCCTTCAGCGTCGGGATGGCCTGTCTCCGTATGGGGCAGTCAGGGTCGCTTCCGTCGATGAGGGAGGCGTAATAGGGGGTTATGGCCATCCGGAGAGAGTTAAGGCTTCTCTTCAGCGTGGCCGATTCCCCCTTGGAAAGGGGAAGGATCCTTGCCAGCTCGCCGGCGGTGGTGATCCTGGCCTTCATCTGCCAGCGCCAGTCGTTCCAGAGTTCTTCCCCGGCGGACTCCCGGAGCGCCTCCAGGTAGGGTCTGTTCGAGGGGAAGAGGGGGAGCGCCGGAAGGGCGCCTTCTCTCGGCTTTTTCGTCCTCAGGGACGGAGGGCGGGTTTCCTCCCCGTTCCCCTCCGCCTGGATTCCGTTACTTTCCGATTCTTTTGCAGTAGAGGACAAGATCGTCACCCTCCGAATAAAAGTCTGGAATGCGTCCGCATTCCCTGTAGCCCGTTGCCAGGTAGAAATGGCGCTGCCCGAGGTAGTCGTCCCGCCCGGCGGTTTCCACTCGCACGACCGCGCTGGGGGATTGCTCGAGCAGGGCCGAGCACATCTTTTCTTCCAGTATCCTGCCTATTCCCTTCTTCTGGTGCGCCGGGTCCACGGCGACCCAGTACAGGTCAAAGGCGAACCTGGTCATGGGGGTCGGGCCGTAGATCAGGAACCCCGCCAGGCTCCCTCCGTTCCACTCGGTGAGGAGGACGTAGTCCTTTCCCGGGTGGAGGGACCATTCGATCAGGACATCCTCGAGAACGTCAAGCTCTTCGGGGGTAAAGGCCCCGGTAGCCTTCGCCGCGTTCAGGCAGCGGTCGGCCAGCAGATTCACCACTGTTGTTCTCCTCTCCGCACATGTTCAAGGGCAAGCTCCACGATGCGGGCCGCCACTTCTTCCATTTCCATGCCGCCTTCGCGGCACTGCCTCAGGAACCCGCCGCCGGACCCCATGTCCGGGTTTGGGTTGACATCAATCACGTAGAGCGTGCCGTCCTTCTCCCTCAGGTCGGTCCGGAAGTATCCCCTGCATCCGAGAGTCTTCCCCGCTTCGGAGGCCAGCCGCTTCGCCCTCTCCTTCACCGGTTCCTCCGCCGGTTCGGGAACCAGGTCGTAGAGAGGGGAGTCAGGGTCCCACTTGGACCCGTAGTCGAGAAAAGGGCGCCCGGCGTTCCATTTGCCGTAGTCGATGACGGAAACGGCAGGAACGAAATAGGGATCGTTTCCGATGCAGGAGACGGAGTATTCCATCCCCGGGAGAAATTCCTCCGCCCTGACCCCCCCGGGGAAGAGCTTCAGTTTTTCTTCCGCTCTCCGGGGGAGGTCCTTCCGGTCGGTCACGAGGGAATGTTCGTCTATGCCCACGCTCCCGTCCTCCCGCAGGGGCTTCAGGAAGAGGGGAAGGGAAAGGTCGTTCAGGAGCGAAAGGGAGTCCCCGGGAAGGAGGGTCCTTCCCTCCGGAACGGGGATGTTCTTTGCCCTGAGCAGAGAGGAAACGGCATCCTTCGACAGGCAGGTTTCAAGGACTGCCGCTGGGTTTCCGGTGCAGGGGGTGCCGGTTTCCTCCAGCAGGGCGCTGAATCGGTGCTCCGCACCGCTGTCCGTGCCGAAGCCTTCGAAAAGGTTGAAAACGCAGACCGCCTCCGTTTTTTCCAGGTGCCCGGACACCCGATCCGGAGAGGCGAGCAGGGAAGGAGTGATGTCCCATGCCTCCGCCGTCCAGCCCGCCCGTTCCAGGGCACGGCATACCCACGCCCTTGCCTCCAGGGTGTCGGCTACATCGGGTCTCGCCTCCGGTTCAACGGCGGCGGCCACGAGAATAAGGGGCGATTTTTGAGGAGGTTCCTGGGCGGCGTCAGGCTTCATAGGGCATCAGCCTCCACGGGAAGGGCGGAGAAGGCGAGGCCGTTCCGGCGGAAGGCGCTCGCGAGGATGGAGCGGACCAGGTCCGGATAGCTGCCGCCGCTCAGACGGTGCAGGATGGGGAGATCACTGTACTGCGGAGAGAGGCCGGGCAGAGGATTGACGTCGATGATGCGGGGGATGCCGTCCCCGTCAAGCCGGAAATCCACCCTGGCCATGTCCCGGAGCTCCAGTGCCCTGAAGGCGGCTGCGGCGAACCTGCCGAGCTGCTCTCGCAGGGGGGCGGGAATGGTCTCGGGGCCGTCGTAGCGGATCCGTTCCAGGTAGTTTCGCTTCTCTTCCAGGGAGTAGAGAAACTCCTCCCTGGGGTGCACGGGAGAAATCCGCATCATGCCTGCTATCGCAGGCCGGCCGTTGCCGGTGACACCCACGGTGACCTCCGCTCCGGGAAGATATTCCTCGAGCAGGGCGGGCTGGCCGTAGCGATGCCATATTCGGCGGATCCGGTCCTCGGCCTCCCGGGGCGAGTGGGCCACCGAGTCGGTGAAGATGCCCTTTGAGGAGCCTTCGTACCGGGGCTTGACCACGTAGCGGAATCGCTGCCGGAAAAGCTCCGGCAGGACGGGCAGGTCTTCCTCCCCGCGGAATGATGAGGAAAGAGGCACGGGAATCCCCTCGGAGGAAAGAGTGCGCCCGGTGAGGAGCTTGTCCAGGGCCACCGCCATGGAGACAGCGTCGGACCCCCAGAAGGGAATGGACTCGCTCTCGAGGATGCAGGGAACCTGGGCTTCCCTCCCTCGGGCATCACCCCGTCCTTCGGCCAGATTGGCAACAAAGTCCGGCGCCTGGTCCCGCAGCCGGGGAAAAAAGTTCTCATCCTGTTCGCACAGGGAAACGGAAAACCCGAAAGATGCGATGGTTTCCGCCACCGATTCAACGGTGCTCAGGGGGTCGTACTCTTCGTACTTGTCGTCGGGCTCTCCGGCACCGGCGTTTTTTTTCAGGTTGTAGACGACGGAAATGCGGGAAACGGGGCGCAACGGAACTTCAGGATCACAGCCGTACTCGTCGTTCATGGACAATCTCCTCCCGGAGGTTGAAATACAGGCCGCCCTTTCCGGGCGGACCGGCGAAACATCAGATTGCGGGCAGGCTCGCCGATGAGACAAATGCCATATCTCCCCTCCTCCAGGAGTCCGCCCCGGAGTGAATCAGGGGCTGTTATCTGCGGATTATAGGTGTTTTTGACGGAAAAACAAGGGGGAAAAAATAGAAGAAACAGGCCGGGAAGAGAAGGGAAAAGGGGCCTCCGGAGAGGCCCCTCGAAGGTTATGCCACGGTGATGAAAACGTCTTTCTTTGCCTTGCAGATGGGGCAGACGTCGGGGGCGTGCCCTTCCTCCACGTAGCCGCACACGGGACAGAGGAAAAAGGTGGAATCCTTCCCCTTTTCCATGGAGGCGAGAGCTTTTTTGTACAGCTCACCGTGGGCCTTTTCCGCCTCGTTGGCGAAGGTGAAGGACCGGACGGCGTTCTTCTGCCCCTCTTCTTCGGCGTCCCTGATGAATCCGGGGTACATCTCGGTGAATTCGTAGGTCTCACCCTCAAGGGCGGCCTTCAGGTTTTCCGCAGTGGATTTCACGCCGCCCATGGTCTTGAAATGGGCCAGGGCATGAAGAGTTTCTGCCTCGGCGATGGTCCTGAAAAGCCTGGCAACGGCGGGGTAGCCTTCCTTCTCAGCCTGTTCGGCGAAGGCGAGGTATTTCCGGTTCGCCATGGATTCTCCGGCGAATGCTTCAGAGAGGCCTTTCATCGTCTTTTCCATTTTCCCGTTCCTCCTGCAGTAGATGATGTAGTGAAAAAGGCGGCCCCTGTGAGGCCGCCCCGTGTGCCGGATGTGAGCGGCGTTTTCGCTATGAGAGAGCCACCACGGCTTCCGGGGTGATCACCCGGAAGGTGAAGGATTCGGTGAAGAAGAGGCGGACCTTGCCGCCGTTCCGTTCCTCGAAGCCGAGGGAAAGGTCCTGGCCGAGGACGAGCTCGAAATCCCCGCCCCGAAGGGAGACCACGTAGGATTCGTCCTGGGTGGAGAGGATCACCTTGTCCACCAGGTTCCCCACATGCTTGGAGATGGGGTAGCAGGAAGCGGCCCCGTAGATGGCCTTCCAGAGTTTCGGTGACGCCGCGAGGGCGTAGGGGCCCTCCACTGCGTCTTCATGGAGTCTGTAGATGGCTGCCGATAGGGCGTCTACAATTTTCTCGGCGTCATCGCCGCCGAGCTTCACAGACCGTCCCTTTGCCGCAGCTGCGAGGCCTTCGATGCCGGCAGAGGCAAGTCCCTTGTAGACTGCTTTTTCCTCGAACAGGGCGATCTCCTTCGCGGCCTTCTCGAGAGTGGAGAGGTCGGGGTCTTTCGCGCCGCGGCTGATATTGTCCAGCTCCCAGATGTCCATGTCGAAGGTGTGCCTGGCTTCTACGAGGGGAAGAACCCTGTTTACGCCGATCTGGACGCCGTCCTTCGGCTGCTTCTGGGCCACGTCGAGCCTGCCGGTGGGATGGGCGCTGTATGACCAGCCCTTCGGGCCTTCCACGTCCACGAACTTCCGGGCGGAAAGATTAGCCGTGAGCACCTTTTTCGCCTGGCGGTCAAGTTCCGCCCAGGCCTCGGGGGTGATGAGAGAGGCTGCTCTTCTCAGAATGTCCATTCTAATGCCCTCCTTTGTTCTCGGGTATTTCCGGTACTACTTCAGGCTGCCTATGCCCAGCCCGCCGGGAGCGCCGCCCTCTCCGCCTCCCGCCTCGCCGGCAGTTTCGACTTCAAGGAGCGGAGCGGAAGTGAAGAGGTACGTTTTGAGTTCCTTGTCCCATCCTTCCATGTTGCGGCGGAGCCACTCGATGAGCATGGCCGCGTGTTCGATCTCTTCGTCCCTGTTGTGGGCCAGGAGTTCCTTCAGTTCAGCGTTGGGCGTGGCGGCCACTCTCTGGTTGTAGTAGTTGACGGCCTCCACTTCTTCCATCAGGCTCTTGAGCGCCTTTGCCTCATCGGCTGTCTTCTGGTCGAGAATATCCGCAGGTTCCGTGAACTGCATGGTATCTCTCCTTTCTTTCTTTTCGCCGGGGGCTCGTTGCTTCAATCCGACCTCACCGGTATGATTTTATCCTATTATACCCCGAGCAGAGGAAAACGAGGGGGTATTTCGGATTAACGATTGTTACATTGTAATTATTTTAATTGGCCTGACGACAGTATAGCAAAAAAATGGGATCGGTCAATATTAGTCAGGTGAAATTGCCGGCTCTTCCTGTGCTAGAATTCCATAATACGCGAATTTAACGCTTCAGGCGAAAAAGGAAAGGATGACATTCTCCATCATGACTGATCACGGTTTCGGCACCCTGTCTGCGGATTTCCGCAGGCTTCTCGCAGTGAAGGGCGGAAGCGACATGACCCTGGGAGACATCGTCTCGGCAGTGGGGGACCGGGGGTTCGGCATACTCTTCGTGCTGCTTTCCCTTCCGAGTGCCCTCCCCGTTCCCGCCCCGGGGTACAGCACGCCCTTCGGGGTTGTCCTCTTTCTTCTGAGTCTGCAGCTTCTGGCAGGACGCCCCGTTCCGTGGATCCCGGAATGGGCTTCCAGAAAGATCATCAGGAGGAGCACTGCCGACAGGATGATAAAAAGCACCGCCGCCTTCTTTTCCTTCGTGGAGCGGTTTATCCGGCCCCGGTTTCCGATACTCACAGGCAGGACCGCGGCGAAGGGGTACTGTCTTCTCCTCCTGGCCATGAGCGGGCTGATGATCCTCCCCATCCCTCTCACGAATACCCTTCCCGCCATGGTGATCTTCTGCGTGGGGGTGGCCATGACGGAACGGGACGGCCTGGCCCTCCTGGCGGCTCTTTGCTTCGGAGTGGCCGCAGTGCTCCTCTACACCGCGGCCTTCTGGCTCATTGCAACCTACGGCCTCCAGGGGATGAGGGAAGCGAAGGAGATCATCAAAGGGTGGCTTTTCTGAGCTCTCTTCCCTCTCAAAAGGAAGAAAAAGACGACGGCACCTCTCTGAGCAGGAAGATGGCCATCCTGCTGGCGGGTTTCCTCGTAGTCACTCTCGCCCTTACGGCGGGGAGCTATTCTCTGACCGCCCGGAGCGTCCGGGCGAGAGTGGAGGAAGCCGGCCGGAGCATTGTCTCGGAAACAGCCCTTACCATCGAAGAATATTTTTCCAAGCTCCTCTCCCTGACCTCCGGCCTGGCGGTTTCTGTGGCGGCCCTTCCCGAAAGCGGTTCGCCCGCAGCCCTGGCCGGTTTGTTCGGCAGGTTCCTTGAATCTGCCCGTATCCAGGGGGTCCAGAATGTTTTTATGGGATTCGAAACCGGGGGATTCACGGATGCAACGCTCTGGGTCCCTCCCGGGGGATACGACCCCCGGATCCGCTCATGGTACGTGGAAGCCCTGAAAAAGGAGAGCGCCGTTGTCACTTCGCCCTACAGGGACCTGATCACCGGGGAGCTTATCGTAAGTGTCACCGCTCCCGTGATCACTCCCTCCGGTGAGCTCCTCGGCGTTTTCGGCCTTGACGTGAACATGGCTCACGTGAGGGAAAAAGTGGTTTCCCGAAAGGTATTCGGCGAAGGGGACGGATTTCTCGTAGACAGGAAGGGGTTTTTCCTGGCGTCCCCTTTTCCGGAATGGGATCTGTCGGAGAGCATCGTCATCCCCTCGGCGGCGGTGCCTTCCTCCCTCTCCACCTCCGCCAAGGCGCTGCTTCTCAGGGAACCCGGGACCGCCCTCATCCCTTTCAGGGGTGAGAGTGCCATGCTCTTCCACTCGCCGGCAGGGGAGCACTTCACCCTGGGGATGATTCTGCCGGAGAGGGTGTTCCGCCGCTTCGTACAGGACATAGCCGCCCTCCATCTTTTCGGAGGATTCGTCATTCTTCTCCTCGCCTCCGTTCTGCTTTTCCCCACGGTCCTGGGCCTGAGGCTCTCTTTCGCTTCCCTTTCAGCCGTGGCGGACGGAATAGCGGAGCGCCTTTCCGGGAACAGGGACATTACGGAAACGGCTTTCAACGTGCAGGTTCTGGGGGCCGAAATCGGCGAGGCCGTGGAGGATTCCCGGGTGACGGAGTTCAGGCGCTTTCTCAGAAGCCTGGAAAATGCCCTGAAGATCATCGGGAGGCAGGGAGAGGAAATAGCCGCCCTCACGGAAGAAGCCCTGGCCATACAGGACAATCTCACCGATGTGAACCGTGAGCTCACGGAGAGGCAGAAAATCTGGAGAAATACGCTGAACGTCATGGAGACCGTTTCGGGCACGGGCGAAAGCGGCGGGAAGCTTCAGAGGATCGCCGAAAGCATTCGGGAGAGCACCGGTGCCTTCGGTGTACTCCTGGCACACCACAGGGACGGAGCCCTGAGAAACCTGGCCATCAGCGGTTACCGGTCCGCAGCGCTTCTGGATTTCGCTATTCCCCTGGAGGGAAGCGTGGCCGGACGGGCCTTCAGGGAGAAACGGCCGGTATGGGTTGAAAATGTGTCTCTCGAACCGGAGTACGGCATGGTTCACCCCGAGGTGGCGACGGAAGTGGAGATTCCCCTTGTGCACCGCGGCAGAAGCGTGGGGGTTCTCGAGGTGGCTTTTGCGGGCGAAGGCAGGCCCAGGGACGACGAACTCATGGAAACCCTGATGCCCGTTGCGTCCGCCCTGGCCGGCCTCTTTGACGTGGAAGACGCCCGCAGGGAAATCAAGGAATCCTACAGGTACCTGGCTGAAAAACTGCAGTCTGTCACGGAGATTCACCATCTCGAGACGGCGGACCACATGGACAGGATCGGCGCCTACTCACGCCTCGCCGCGGAAGCCCTGGGAAAATCCAGGGAAGAGCAGGACGACATCGAGATCTTCTCACGCCTGCATGATATCGGGAAGCTCAGGGTCCCCATGTCCATCCTCGGGAAGGCCGGCCCGCTTACCGGAGAGGAGATGGCCCTCGTCCGAAACCATCCCCGGTGGGGTGCGGAGCTCATCGGGGGCGCGGAATGGCTTGCCGCGGCGAGGCGGATCTGTATGACCCACCATGAAAAATGGGACGGCAGCGGTTACCCCCTGGGCCTTTCGGGGGAGGAAATTCCCTGGGAAGGGCAGGTAGTGGCCCTGGCTGACGTCTACGATGCCCTGCGGTCCCGCAGGGTCTACAAGGACTCGATGTCCCACGAGGAGGCGGTCCGCATCATCCTGTCCGGCGACGGCAGGACGGAGCCCGGCCATTTCGGCCCCGAGATCATCGAATTTTTCAGGAAATTCCACGGGGAGATGGACAGGATTTTCGAAAGCCGCCGGGTGAGGTAACAAAAACCGGCGCTCCCGTGGTATCATAAACACAAAAGAATATGCTTATCTCCGAGCCCGTTCGCCTACAGGATTTTCCCACGGCGGCGGGCCGTCAGGGTCCGTCCGGAAACAGGCGGGCCTCCCGTGTTCGGCAAGGAGATAGCGGACTTCACTGGAGCCGTTCCCTGCCGTTTGTCGTAGGGGAACGGTTTTTTTGTGTTTTTGTGTTTCGCGATCAGGCACACTACAACATAAAGGAGGAAATTACAGTGAAAATGAGAAAAATGCGGTCGTTTCTGTTCGTCTGTCTGTTCGTCTTTGTCCTTGCGGGGGCCGCTTCCGGCGCGGAGGTTCTCCGGATGGCCACCACCACCAGCACGGACAACACGGGGCTTCTTGATTACCTGGCCCCTCTGCTCCTTCAGGAGAAGAACATCGAACTCCAGTGGGTTTCCGTAGGTACGGGCAAGGCTCTTGAGTACGGCCGGAACGGTGACGTGGACGTTCTCCTGGTCCATGCTCCCGAGGTGGAGAAGAAGTTCGTCGCCGACGGATGGGGTGTCAACCGCCGCCAGGTGATGTACAACGACTTCATCGTGGTGGGCCCCGTTTCCGATCCTGCGGGGATCAAGGGGATGGCCGCCGCCGATGCCCTGAAGAAAATCGCCGCCGTCGCGGCTCCCTTCGCCAGCCGGGCCGACAAATCCGGGACCCACGTGGCGGAGCTTGTCCTCTGGAAAAACGCCGGCATTCCCGAACCCGACAAGGAGAAGTGGTACATCCAGACCGGCCAGGGAATGCTTGAAACCCTCATGATCGCCGATGAGCGGAAGGGCTACTGCCTCACCGACAGGGGAACCTTCATCAAGTACGAGGATTCCCGGAAGGAGCAGGGGGGGCTGGTGATCATCGTCGAGGGTGACGACTCCCTGAAAAACCAGTACAGCGTAATCGCCGTCAACCCGGCAAAATGGGAGAACCTCCGGTATGACCTCGCCGTGGCCCTCATCGACTGGATGGTGTCCCCGTCGACCCAGAAAGCCATTGCGGACTTCCAGCTTCTCGGAAAGCAGCTCTTTTTCCCCAACGCCGAAAGATAAACAACAAAGGAGCGCCGGAAACTCCGGCGCTCCTTTCCTGATGTGTTCCCGTTTCCTATGCCTTTTCCTCGATGGCCACTTTCTTCATCTTCTCGGCCTGGATCTTTTCCGAGACTTCCACGGTGAGCACGCCGTTTTTGAACGTCGCCTTCGCTGTGTCCGGGTCAACCTCCAGGGGAAACTGGATGGACCGGGAGACCTTTCCGAAATAGCGCTCCGACCGGAAAAGGTCGTTCTCTTCCACCGTTTTCTCGTCGGATTTCTCCGCCTGGAGAGTCAGCCGGTCCTCGAAAACATTCAGCTCCACCTTTGACGGGTCGATGCCGGGAAGCTCGAACTCGGCGAAAACTTTTCCGTCCTTCCGGTAAAAATCCCCCCTGGGAACCGCAGGAACCCTTTCCGTCTCCTGGGCATACCCCATATCGGAAGAAAACTCGCCGAATGCCCGGAGCATGTCCCTCATCATCCTGTCCACCGAAGCGAATGGTGCGATGGGCTGTGCCATGTCATTGGGCCGTATGGCCAGGAATCTCCGTGTCATTGTCTCCACCTCCATGAGTCTGATCTATATTGACCTTGTGATCATAATTATATACGTCAGTATTGGTTAGACAAGGGCGAAAAAGAGAAATGAGCAGGAAATAAAGGTAAATATGGCCGCATTTTGGAGACTGCCTCCCGTTTTCTCTTTTTTTCTTTGTATTTCTCCTGCGGGGAAAAGAAGATGCCTCTGAAGGTGTACAATGAAGAAAAGTAATCTGACAAGGGAGAGTGTGCAATGAAAAAGGACATAGGAATCTCCACCCCTCTCTATCCCGCGCCGGCCCTGGTTGTGGCGGCCTATGGCACCGACGGGCGGCCCGGCGGGCTCATGGTCGCCTGGGGGGGAGTCTGCAACTCGGAGCCGCCGTGCATTTCGGTGGCCGTGGCGAAATCCCGTCATACCCTGGAGGGAATACTGGAGAAGAAGGCCTTTACGGTGAACATACCGTCGGAGGCCCAGGCCGCGGAAGCTGATTTTTTCGGCCTCGCGTCGGGAAGGGATACAGACAAGTTCTCCGCGGCGGGACTCACCCCTAAAAAGGGGGATATCGCGGACGCTCCCCTCATCGAGGAGTTTCCTGTTTCCATGGAGTGCGAGGTCGTTCAGTTCCTTGATCTCGGATCCCATATCCTCTTCGTGGGAAAGGTGGTCAAGACCTGGGCACGGGAAGAGTGCCTCGACGAAAAGGGCTATCCGGACCCTGAAAAAGTGCGCCCCCTGGTTTTCGCTCCCCGCACCGGGAAATACTTCGGCCTGGGGGATCTTGTGGGAAAGGCCTTCGGCGAGGGGAAAAAGTTCCTGCCGAATAAGTCCTGAAGGGGGCTTTTCATTCTGCCGCTGCAAATAAAGGAGCCCCGGCCTTAAAAAGCCGGGGCTCCTTTCCGCTTCAGGAGAAATTTCCCTAACGTACTTCTGGGGTATCCGCCCTGGGGCGGAGCAGCAGAAAGAGTCCGATGACCGCGGATGTGCTCCCGAGGGCGATGGGAAGGCTGCCGTGAAGGGCCAGGAGGCCGAATGCCGCAAAGCCAAGCCTCTCAGGCAGGGACAGCCTCCGCTTTGTAAAGCCGGTGATGGCGAATCCCAGTCCCGCCATGGCGGCGACGCCGCTGACGATGGATATGATGTTGCCCATGAACGTGCTCTTGAGGAGCAGGCCCGGGTCGTAGCAGAAGGCGAAGGGAACGATGAAGGCGAGGATCCCCAGCCTGCAGGCGGCAAACCCCGTCCTGTTGGGAGGGGATCCTGCGATGGATGCCGCGGCGTAGGCCGCCAGGGCCACCGGGGGCGTAATGTTCGAGATGATGGCGTAGTAGAACACGAAAAGGTGGGCCGCCAGGGGCATGATTCCGATCTTGGCCAGGGCGGGGACGCCGAGGGCCGCGCCGAGGATGTAGGCGCTCGTGGTGGGGAGGCCCATGCCGAGGATCAGGGAGACGATGGCGATGAGGATGAGGGCAAGGAAGGGAATGCCGCCCGAGAGGGCGAGAACGGCCCCCACGAATTTGAAGCCGATGCCCGACAGGGCCACCGAGCCTATGACGAGACCGGCGGAAGCGCAGGCGGTGCATATCAGGGGTATGTTTTCCGATCCGTCGTGGATGGCCTGCAGGATTTCCTTCGGTCCCATTCTTTTCCCCGGGTTCAGAAGGGAGACCGCCCAGGCGAGGGATATTCCGGCGATGGCGCCGTACATGGGCGTGTATCCCGCGAGAAGCATGTACACCAGGAGGACGATGGGGGACATCATGTAGAGCTTCTTCATCACCGACCTGATTGAGGGAAGCTCGTCGGCGGGGAGCCCCTTGAGGCCGTCCCGGAGGGCCGTCAGGTGGACCATGAGGAGGACCGTGCCGTAATAGAGGAGCGCCGGCAGGACCGCGGCGATCATGATGGTGTTGAAGGGCACCCCGAGAAGGGCGGCCATGACGAAGGCGCCGGCTCCCATGACGGGAGGCATGATCTGCCCTCCCGTACTGGCCACCGCCTCCACTGCGCCGGCAAAGAAAGGCTTGTAGCCGATCCGCTTCATGAGCGGGATGGTGAAGGATCCTGTTCCGTAGACGTTGGCCACGGCCGATCCCGAGATGGAGCCGAAGAGGGCGGAGCTGAGCACGGCAATTTTCGCCGGGCCGCCGGGGGCGGTTCCCGTGAAGGCCTGGGCGAATTCCATGAAATACTCTCCTACGCCGCTCTTTTCAAGAAAGCCGCCGAAGATGAGGAAGATCATGACAAAGGTGGCCGAGACTCCAAGTGAGGATGAAAAAATGCCTTCGTCGGTGAGGTACATTCCCTCGACCAGCCTTTGAAACTCGGTGGGAACGCCCCTGAGGAGCTGGGGCAGGAAGGGGGCGTCGCAATAATAGGTGTAGACCGTGAAGAAGACCGCCACGATGACCAGGGGAAGACCGACGATCCGCCTCGTTGCCTCGAGCAGAAGGATGATCAGCAGGGTTCCCAGGACGAGCTGGGCCGTCGTCAGGTCGTCCACTCCCTGCATCCGCATCATGATCTCATCATAGTTCAGCATGATGTAAATGCCGGGCAGAGCTGAAAGAGCGGCAAAAATCCAGTCGAACCATGGTACGGATGTTTCAATGGCCTGTCGTTTCCTGCCTGCCGCAAAGGGGTAGAGCACGAAACACATGGGGAGGACCCAGGTAAGGTGGATCGCTCTCTGAAGGTACGCCTCGAAGGTCCCGAAAACCGCAGTATAAATGTGAAAAAGGCCCATGGCCAGAACGTAGACATACAAACCCTTTGCCACGATGCCGTCGAGTTTCCTCATGGAATGAACTCCCTCCTTGAAAACACAGGGGCTGCCGGTAACAGGCAGAAGTGCCCGGAACGAAAGCAAAGGCGGGCTGGTTCAGCCCGCCTTCCGGTTCAAAGTGCGAAAAGAAATGGTCTAGTTCTTGGAGACTTCGTTCCAGTAGCGGACGGCGCCGGGGTGGCTGTTGATGGCCCCGCCGGGGATTGCCGTTGCGGGAGTGAGTTCGTTGATGTCCACCACTGCCTTGGAGAGAAGCTCCTGGTTTTCGTGCATCACCTTGCACAGGTCGTAGACCAGCTGCTCGTCAAGGTCTCCGCGGACCACGACGCAGGTGTAGTCTCCCACGGCTTTCACAGTGGGGGTCTGTTCCGTCACGGACTTGTAGATCCCGGGATCCACAGTGAAGGTGACGGTGCCGTAGGCCTCGCCGACCTTGTCCAGGGTTGCCTGCTCGATGCCCAGGAGGACGATGTCCGTCTGGCTCTCGATCTGCATCACTATGGAAGCGACCTTGCCCACGGAGAAGGCGAAGACGTCCAGGTGGTTGTCCGCCAGAAGGTCGGCGCCGCCGGAATAGGAGGCGTATTCAACGGAACCGCCCCAGTCCTTGAGTTCCTTCCTGTAGTCCGCGATGCCGAAGCCGGCTTTGAAGACGCCGTTGACGATGAATTCGGAGCCGGTTCCCGTCTTGAGCGTGGCGAACCGGGTGGGGACTTTCTTTGTGACGAGGTCGTCGAGGGAGGTGATGCCGTGCTTCTCCGCAAAGTCCTTCCGGGCGATGAAGTAGGTGTACTGGGTGTAGAGATTCGCCATGACGACGGCGTTGCCGGTGGGGTCCTTGAAGGGCGCGTCGCTCGCCTTCTGGCCCACGGCAACCATGGAAGTGTTGGAGAACCCGAGCTCGCCCTTGGCGTTGTGGGCATTGATGATGTTGGCTACGGCGCCGCCGGTGATGCTGGTGGTGGGGATCAGCTTGGACGTCCAGAGGTCGGCGAGGGCGCCGCCGAGGGCGAACCAGTTGCCCCCCGGAGGGCCCGCCATGAAGCGGAGCTGGTCAGGCTTTACGGTCTGGGCGGAAAGGGCTGAACCGGTCAGGGTGAAGATGAGCGCAACGGCTGCAAGAAGGAGAACGCGCTTTTTCATTTTTTTTGATTCACACTCCTGTTAATATGGATTAGAATTCCTGGGAATTCGATACAGAAATAATAAGGGCTCGCCAAAAAGGTGTCAATGAACAGGCGGACCTTTTTTTCTTTGAACGTTAAAAATGAAAGGAGTTTTCAATCATGAGCCACTGTCGCCCGTATTCGGGCACCTTCACCGGAGAAGCCGGTCCCTCCGGCAGAATTCCCCCGAGAAGCGAAATCCCTCAGGAGTACACCTGGAACCTGGAGGCCGTCTTCCCTTCAGCTGATGAGTGGGAGGAATCCTTCCTCCTTCTCGGCGGAGAAATGGAGCGGCTCGGCGGCTATTGCGGGAGGCTTTTCGAGTCTCCGGAAACGCTGCTGGAGTTCCTGAAGCTCGAAGAAGCGGCTTCGGAGCGGCTGGGCAAGCTCTACGCCTATGCCGTGATGAAGAGCCACGAAGATACCGCCGATGCCGCCCGGCAGGCACGGGCCGACAGGGCCGGCACTCTGCTGGCCGCCTACGGCGCCGCTCTCTCCTTCTACCGCCCGGAGGTCCTCGCCGCCGGACAGGAGAAAGTGAACGGGGCCATCGAAGGCTGTTCCGCCCTCGGGAAGTACCGTCATCACTTCGACGACCTTCTTCGGACCGCTGGGCATGTGCTCGGCCTTCAGGAGGAGGAGATTCTCGCCCGGTCCGGGGAAATAGCCAGGACGCCGGAAAACGCCTTCTCCCTTCTGACGAATGCCGATCTCACCTTTCCGGTGATCCTCGACGAAGCGGGCAGGGAGACCGAACTCTCGGAGGAACGGTACTACCTCCTGAGCCGGTCGAAGGACCGCAGGGTGAGGAAGGATGCCTTCGAGGGGCTCTTCACAACCTACGGGAAATACCGGAACACCCTCGCCGCCCTGTACTCCGGGAGCGTGAAATCCGACCTCTTCTACTCGAGGGCCAGGAAATACCCCTCGGCCCTCGAGGCGTCCCTCCACGGCGACAATATCTCCCCTTCCGTCTATTCCATGGTGGTGGACACGGTGAACCGGAACCTCGACGCCCTCCACGGCTACATGGCCCTTCGGAAAAAAGCCCTCGGGCTGGAGGAGCTGCGGATGTACGATCTCAACGTGCCTCTTGCCGACGAGCCCGAAACCAGGATTCTTTACGGTAAGGCCGTTGAAATGGTGACGGATGGGCTTGCGCCTCTCGGGGCGGAATATCTGGACGTGCTGAAAAAAGGTTTTTCCTCCCGGTGGATCGACGTCTTCGAGAACCAGGGGAAGAGAAAAGGGGCCTATTCCTGGGGAAGCTACGGGACCCACCCCTACATGCTCCTGAACTACAACGGAACCCTCAGGGACGTGTTCACCATCGCCCACGAGGCGGGACACTCCCTCCACACGTGGTTTTCCCATGCCGGGCAGCCGCAGGTCTACGCCGACTACACCATCTTCCTCGCGGAGGTGGCATCCACCACCAACGAGGCTCTCCTCCTGGAGTCCCTGCTGGAAAAGGCGCCGAAGGAGGAGAAGATCTTCCTCCTGAACCACTATCTCGACCAGGTGCGGACAACAGTATACAGGCAGACCATGTTCGCCGAGTTCGAAAGGGAAACCCATTCCCTGGCGGAAAAGGGGGAGGCCCTCACCGCCGAGCTCCTCTGCGCACTGTGGAAAGAACTGAACGAACGGTACCACGGTCCGGAAATGGTCCTGGACGACGCCCTGTCGGTGGAGTGGGCCAGAATTCCCCATTTTTACAGCGCTTTTTACGTGTACAAATACGTCACCGGCTTCGCCGCCGCGGGCTGCCTGAGCAGCAATATTCTCCGTGGCGGGGAGGAGGAGAGGCGGCGCTATATCCGCTTCCTTTCCAGGGGCAGCTCGGCCTATTCCCTGGACATTCTCCGGGAGGCCGGGGTGGACATGACCTCGCCGGTTCCCCTGGAGCAGACACTCCGCAGTTTCAGGGAAAAAACGGCCCTCCTCGAAGAACTTCTGGAACAGGGATCGTAACGAAGGCGGCCCTCCGGGGCCGCCTTCACTTCAGGAGGCTGCGGCACTGCTCCTCCAGCCGCTTCACCATCTCCCACCCCGCATAGGACAGTCCCCTGGTGGATGAATAGACGCACTGGATTTCCCAGGACAGTTCCTCCATTCCGTCAAGGATCACAGGAGCAAGTTCTCCCGAGGCAAGCTCTTTCTGGACCGAGATAGAGCTGGTAATGGCCACCCCTACGCCCCGAAGGGCGAGATGCTTCGCCATCTCGATTTCGTCAGTTTCCACCTGGCCGCCGAACCTGATCCTGTTCCGGAGGAGAAATTCGTCCACATAGGTTCCCAGGGGGCAGTCACCCGCAAACCGGATGAGCGTCTCCCCGGCGGTCTCCGCAAAGGAGGCCTGCCCCCGCAGTGCCCACGGATGGAAAGGTGCGGCCACCAGCACGAGAGGATCCTCTCCTAGGAGCCTGTCGGACTTAGGCCACATCGGATAAAATAGACTCATCCCGACCAAAGGCGGCGAAAGAGCATGGTGACCAGATTCCAGACAGTAGACAGAGCGACTCCGTACATACTCCCCCAGTCCATTGAGGACTGGCTTCCCGAAGACCA
>NZ_SORI01000033.1 GCF_004366815.1 Aminivibrio pyruvatiphilus
CTGCCGTTGCCCACAACAGCAGATACGACTTCGACGACACCGACGCCCTGCCCAAGGCAGTCAAGGCCATCAGCGCCGTAACCTTCAGGCTCCTCACAAAAGGCACGCCATAATACTGAACGCCGCGGCACAGGGTATACAGAAATTTCGGCAGGCGCCGCTCTCTTCTCCCGAACCGGGGAAAGAACTCTCCCGCTGCGGGAAGCGCCATTGAACGGGAGCGGCCGGATTAAAAAAAGACCATGATCCTGAAAAAGGGAGATGTTGCGCCGTGACCCAATCACCTTTCGGTTTCTTCCGGAAAATCGCTGCCGCACTCTTCGGTTCCGGGACTCCCGAATCTTCGGAACCATCCCCTCCCGAGGTGCAGGAGGAAGAGGTTCGGGAGGCGATGCCGGAACCGTCACCGGAGCCGGATTCTGAAACAGTCCCGGAAACGGCTGTGGAGGAGGACGAGACTCGCTTCGGTGAAGTGCCGCCGGAATACGCAGATGAAACGATCCTGGAATTGAATGATGAACCGGAACAGGAAATGACCGGGGAAACCATCCCCGTGCCTTCTCCGGTGCCGTGGGGAGAAGCGACGGCCGAACCTGCGGATCAGGAAGAGGACATCCCTGCCGAAGCCGTCATCGTCATACCTGCCGCAGAGCCTTCCGGCGAAGAGTCAATAGTCCCTTCTTTCCGGGAAGGAACGAAAACCCGCATTCTTTCCGTTATGAACTACAAGGGCGGCGTCGGCAAAACCACCGTGACGGCAAACCTGGCCGCGGCACTGGCGAAGAGGGGAAAAAGGGTCCTGGCCATCGACCTCGATCCCCAGTCCAGCCTGTCCTTCTCTTTCTTCCACGTGGACGAGTGGAAACAGAAATTCGCCGAGACGAAGACCATCAAGAACTGGTACGACGCCTTCATCGACAAGGATTTTAACTGGAATCTCGAAAGGCTGGTCGTCGACCCGAAACTCCAGATACGGGGGAGCGGGAAACTCCATCTCATCTGTTCCCACCTCGCCCTCATCAATATCGAGATCGAACTCAGCAGCAAACTGAGCGGCTCCACAGAACGGGAGCTGAGGAACAATTTCCTCCGGGTCCATTCCAGGCTCGCCCAGGGGCTCAAGTCCCTCGACGGACGGTACGATGTGGTTCTCATCGACTGCCCCCCCAGCTTCAACATTGTCACCAAGACCGCCGTGGCGGCCAGCGACTACCTCCTGGTGCCCACCATCCCCGATTACCTCTCCACCCTGGGCATTGATTACCTGAACAATAAGGTCGAATCCCTGGTGGAAACCTACAACCGGTACGTCGACATCTGTGAAGACCACGAATTCACCCATATCAGCCCCGTCATGCTGGGAGTGCTCTTCACCATGATCCAGCTGTCCGCCGGAAGCCCCATAAGGGCGCAGCAGCCCTTTATCAGGGATGTCCGCAAGAGGGAATATCCCGTCTTCGAGACCATGCTGAGGGAAAACAGGACCATGTACTCCAACATATCCGCCACGCCGCTGCCCGTCATACTCCGCCGCGGGGCGGGGCAGACCCAGCAGAGCGTTATCAGCGAACTTGAGGACCTGGCGTCCGAAGTACTGGAGAGGATGAAATGATGAAAAATACCACAGACTATCCAAGGCTGCTGAAGATACTGGCGTCGGTGCTGGAAAAACTCACCGACGAGGAAATCCGGGGGCTTGTTTCAGGGGAGCTGAACCTTGTCCCCGAGGCGAAGGTGAAGAAACAGGCGGCGAAAACGGCATCCCCCGCCGTGGACGAAACGGACATCACGGCCGTGGAGAAACGGCTCTCCGCCTGCGGCAGCCGTGAAGAAGGCCGGAAAATCCTTTCCTCCCTGAAGCTGAAGAAAGCCTCGCTGCTGAAGATCGCCGAAGGCCAGGGAATCAGCGTCAGGAAAGGCGACACCGTCGCCGTGATCAGCGATGCGGTTGTGGAGTGCTTTATCGGCTCCAGGCTCAGAGGCGACGCCTTCAAAACCATCGATCTCAGGGGAGAGAAAGAAAAACTCTGATCCTGCTGCACTGAAGGCATCGGAAGGCAGCACTTTTTTCAGGCCTGGATGGCGGCTTCTCTCAGGAGAGGCCGTCATCCTCTACTGTAGAGCCCCGTGCCGCCTGGCATTCCTTTCCCTGCTGATATAATGATCCTGAACTTCATGAAAAGAGAGCGGAGAGAGAGCAAAGGAGAGACCATGTCAGGCGAAAGCGCGTCCTACAGAAAATCGTTCCGCATCTCCATGGCGGTCATCTTTCTTACCCAGGCCTTCCTGGCCGTGTTCATGCTCTACCCCTCCGTGCTCCGCGATCAGGGATTTTCCCTCGGCCTCTCCGGATGGCTGATGAGCATTTTCAACATCTGTTCAACCCTGGGAAGGCCTCTGGGTGCCATGACCACGGAACGGCTCGGCATCCGCACCACCCTTCTGTGGACCTCCGGTCTTGTCGCGGTCTTCACTCTGCCGCTTGCCTTCACGGAAAACCCGCTGCTGCTTCTTTCCTTCCGGGGAATCGGCGGCGTTTTCTGGGGAATCTCCATGGTGGCCATCTCCTCCTACCAGGGGATCAGCATCCCGGCAGACCGGAGGGGGAGCGCCTACGCATGGATCGCCGTGGCCTACGTCTTTCCCCAGGTGACTCTTTTTCCCCTGGCGGACTGGTTTGCCTCTTCTGGTATGCTCACGGCCTACTTCCTGCTGGCCGCGGCAGTGGAGGCTGTCATAGTCGTCGTGGCCCTGCCCCTTCCTCCGGTCCGGAGGGCGGACGGGGAAAATGATGGGCCGAAAGAGTGGGGAAAGTGGAGCGAGCTGCCTTCTCTCCCCGGATTCCGGGCGGTGCTTGCCACCATGTTTCTTTTTGCCTTTGTCAACGCTTCCACGCTCCAGTTCCTTCCTGCCTTTCTCGCCGCGAGAGGATTCCCGGCGAGCGTCTTCATCGTGCCGAACGCCCTCACCGCCGTCGCGCTCCGGCTCGTGGCCTACCGTATTATGGACAGGATCGACCGCAAGGGGACCATCGGGATCGTCATAGCCGTCATGGGCTTCATCCTGGCCTTTCTCCCCTTCGCTCCCGGGCGGGGCTGGTACGTAGTCGGAGGGCTGTTCTACGGCATTGTCATGGGGATGTCCTTCCCCATAGTCCTCGCCCTCATGCCGGACATCTTTCCCGGTCACCTTAGGCCAAAGGGGATCTCCCTCTGCCTCTTCGCCATCGACCTGGGATTTATTCTCTCCCCATTCTTCCTTGGATATGGCGGACAGCTTTTCGGCCTCGGGAACACCCTCTCAGTCACCGGCGTGCTCGGCCTTCTCGGCGGCTCCCTGCTTCACATGGCATGGAAAGCAAAAAAGAAAGAAGCAGCTCCGAGGGCGGATGCTTCGTGATCTGAGAGCGGAGAGCCCTTCAGTGGAGAAAAATTCCCGCAGCCTCGGAGGGGGCCTTTTCAATCATCCCCGAATCGTTCCAGGCCGCAGAAACCGGTGCGTTTCAATTCCTTGTGCGCATGGTTTCAGGCACGGCAGGAGGCATAATTTATGAACGACCGGACCATCTCATGGTACGACGAACATGCCGACGGGCTCACGTCCCGGTACGACCAGGCGGACACGGAATCCCTCCATGCCCTGCTTCGCAAATGGATCCCATCCCGATCATCAGTTCTGGAAATAGGCTGCGGCTCCGGCAGGGACGCCCTCTTCCTCGCATCCCTCGGGTGTGAGGTCACGGCCACGGACGGCAGCGAAGCCATGCTGAGGGCAGCCCGGCAGAACCTTCCGAAGGAAGCGGGAAGAAACGTCTCCTTCCAAGCAGCCCTCTTCCCGCTGGCTGAAGGCCATTCTCTCCTGAGCAGCTCGTTTGATGCCATAACCGCCATAGCAGTGCTGATGCATATCCCCGACTCTGAGCTTTTCTCCTTCGCCTGCCAGGTGAAGTCCCTCCTGAAAGAGCAGGGGGTCTTCTTCTGCTCGTTCTCTTCCGGCGAACGGAAGGAAAGGGACGATCGTCTTTTCGAAAACCGGACACCGGAAGAACTGCTGCAACTCTTCGAACGACAGGGTTTTCGGCTGCTGGCCAGGGAGGAAACGAAGGACGGTCTTGGAAGGGACATTCTCTGGACGACCATGGTGTTTTCCGCTGCTGGAAAATGAGCTGTCTCAATCCTGTGCGGGTAGGAATGCCTTGAACCCCTTGAAAAAACTGATCAGGAGACCGGCAGGAGAAGAGTGGGGAAAGAGGCGGAACTTACAGGGACCGGATGAGATCTATCGCTTCCTGGTACTTTCTCAGCCGTTCGCAGTCCTCCGGGCCGGGGTCGGGGATACGGGAGAGGTCGCAGTTATCCAGAAGGTCGGCCAGTTTGACGGTCCGGGCGGTTTTGTTTGCTGCCGCCCGGAGAATGAAGTCTTCATAGGATTCGCCCGGTCGTTTGGTCAGGGCCTCCACGGCCTCGACCACGCTTTCGGGAAAACCCTCGGCCCTCAGGTCCCCGAGGGTGACGGAAGAGTCTTCCACCACGTCGTGAAGCGCGGCGGCCATTTTCGCTTCTTCAGGTCCGACCCGTTCCATGACCCGCAGGGGATGTCCGATGTAGGGAGCCCCTCCCTTGTCAAACTGGCCTTCGTGAGCTTTTCGGGCGATTTCTATGGCCCGATCAAGTGTTGACATGATCAGAATCTCCTTTTTTGCGGCTATGATCCCCCGGTGATAGAAAAGGTGAACCGGCATCTTCCGGAAGTGGATGAGGTCTTTACTTCACCCCCAGGCACCTGTCGGGGTAATTGGTGATGAGAATGTCCGCTCCATATTGCAGCATCTCTCCGGCGCGTTCGGCTGTGTTCACCGTCCAGCAGGCAGTTTTCAGGCCGCGTTCGTGAGCGTCTCTCACGAGGGCGGCGGACACCAGGTCGTGCCGGGGGTGGATGCTGTAGAAGCCCAGATTCAGATTTTCCACGTAATCGAAGGGGCGGGGGGGCAGAAACTCGCAGAGCAGACCGAGGCGGATGTCCGGGGAGATCTCCCTGGCGCGCCTCAGCGAAAGGTGATTGAAGGAGGAGATAATGGTGTTTCCGAACCTTCCGTGCTCTTTCAGAACGGACAATGTTTTTTCCTCCAGTCCCGGGCAGTCCGATGCCCGGCTTTTCAGTTCCACGTTCAGGAGCATTGCTTCCGGGACCACTTCCAGAACTTCCGCGAGGGCAGGAATTTTCTGCCCCCGGAATTCAGGGGAGAACCATTTTCCCGCATCAAGGGTCCGGATCTCCCGAAATGTCAGGTCGCGGATTTCACCCGAACCTCCCGTGGTCCGCGCAACGGACCAGTCATGGTGGACGACGGGTTCTCCGTCCCGGCTGAGCTGGACGTCGAACTCGAAACCGTGGCATCCCTGCCGTATTCCCAGTTCGAATGCCGCAATCGTATTTTCCGGCGCGTACCCCGAGGCTCCCCTGTGTCCCAGAATAAGCAATGGCCTTCACTTCTTTCATTAATGCAGGAATGACTGCCTTTCCTATGTATCATAAAGTCTTGAAAGGGAAAAGGGGGATCTGCAGAACCATAGCCGGGAACTCAAGATGGCTTCGTAACAGGGCCCGCATAGATTCGGGCGGGGCTTTTTCGGCAATGCGGTCCCTCTTTGGGCCCGGATATGCTATTTTATTCGAGGAGCATATTACGAGAGGACCGGGGATTCCCCGGGAAAGGAGGAGCGAAGATGACCATACATGTTCTTGTTCCCCTGGCGGAGGGTTTTGAGGAGATCGAAGCGGTGACGCCCATTGACGTGCTGCGGCGGGCCGGTGTGGATGTGACCGTGGCGTCCGTCGGCGGGCCGGTGGTGAAGGGCGCCCGGGGTATTCTCCTGGAAGCCGACAAGACTCTTGACGAGTGTGCGGACAAAGATTATGACATGATCGTCCTGCCTGGCGGCATGCCAGGTGCGGTGAATCTTGCCGGTTCTGCCGTGCTTGCCGGCATGCTGAGGAGGCACCGCGAAAAGGATCTTCCCCTGGCGGCCATATGTGCCGCCCCGGCGGTGGTGCTGAACCCCCTGGGGCTTCTAGGGGAGAATCGTGTGGCCTGCCATCCGTCGGTCCGGGAAAAACTGGGTGATACGAACCGGACGGAGGAGCGCATCTGCGTCGGGAAAAAACTTGTGACTGCCGCCGGGCCCGGCGTGGCCATGGAGTTCGCCCTTGCGCTGGTGGAGCTTCTGCAAGGCAGGGAAAAGGCTGAAGAACTTGCGAAGGCTATGGTGGTAATTTAACAAAAAGCGGTATATGCATAGCCGGTAAAAAGGTTGAAAGACGGTTGTGAACGGCCTGTCCGCAAAGCTTTTGCTGCGGAGAAGACTGGAACCAGCCGTTTTTTGATTTGCTTTCGATATTTTATAAGATATTATGTTGACAAGATTAACCTCTTGCCCTATTGTCAATCAAAGGTCAAATTAAGGAGAAAATTTGTACTCGCCTTTCCCGAGTGGTACCGGAGATTGAGTCCTTTGCGGTTTGCCCCTGTAGTATGTTCTACGATGCAATCCACATCTTTTTTCTGCAGCGGGGAGGATTTTCATGAAAATCGCTTTTTCCACAGGTTTTTTGCGCCCCGATTCCTTGGAAACAGTGGTGAAGATCTCCAACAGGTCAGGAATTCGCGTGTTGGAGCTGTGGGAGCATGACGGTCTGTTCCAGGATGTTTCGGATCCGGATGAGGTCCGCTCCCGGTTCGACGAGGAAGGCATTGCGGTCAATTCAGTCCATGCACCTTTTCCGGACGGCGCTCTTCTTCCTCCGGCCGAAAGACAGGCCTTTCTTCTCCGCTTTGAAAGGGTCTGCCGGAAGGGGAAGGTCTACGGAGCCTCTTACGTAGTTTTCCATCCTGTGCTCATTGAAGGTGATACCTACCAGGGACCGGAGGAGCTTCAATCACTTGAGCAGTCTGTCCTTTTCTGGAAAGAAATAGCCCGAATCGCAGGAGTTTATGGTCTGCGGACGGCATTTGAAAATCTGCCCCGGTGCCGTGCATGGCCCGAAGGTCTCACCCCGATGATGACCGCCGGTCTCCTCAAATCTGCCGGCGCAGAAAACGCCGGTATCTGCCTCGATATTTCCCACGCCTTTGCTTTGAACATTTCAGAACATGTTTGTGATGAGCTTCCCGGTATGAGCCTTTTCGGCGTTCATGTGTCGGACGGTATCCTTGGCAATTGCAGTGACCGTCATCTTCCTCCGGGGGAGGGTGATTTCGGCTGGGAAAGATTCCTTGAACTGATGGGCAGGCACCATGCAACAGTCCCCCTTGTCATCGAAGTCAGAAGTCCCTATCTCGACGAAGCCATGCTGGAAAAAGTCTCCGTTTTTTTATCGGGGAAGAATTGATCTTCCCCGGTGCTTCCCATTGCCGCGTACTTGTTTCAGAACGGGTGCAATCCTCTTGGAGTCGTGGAGGGGGATTTCCATAAGGACAGGGTATTAATGTCTCTGTTCCTAACTTATTTAGGGAGGGTTTCTTATGAGAAAACTGGTAATAGGTACGCTGATTTCCGCAGTTATTCTGTGCGGCACGATAGTTCCTGTTTTCGCGTCGGCAGAGCATGTCCTGGTGTTCGGTCATGTTCAACCGACGGACCACCCGTACCACCTGATGGCCGAGAAGTTCAAAGAAGAGCTGGAGTCCCTTAGCGGAGGACGGGTGGCGGTTGAAATACACCCTGGTGGTTCTCTAGGTAACGAGAGGGACCTTGTGGAAGGTTTGAAGCTTGGGACCGTCGATGTGTCGACGATAACCTCTGCCCTGACGGCGACTTTTGTTCCAGAGTTCGGTGTTTTCAGCCTCCCGTTCCTTTTCGAGAGTTTTGAACAAATGTACAAGGTTATGGACAGTCCCATTGGAGAAGAGTTCGCCGCGAACCTTGAGCGTGAAGGACTTATCAAGCTTGGCTTCAACAGCGGTGGCGCGCGGAGCATGTATGCCTCAAAACCTGTAAACACTCTTGACGATCTTCAGAAGATGAAGATCCGGACTATGGAAGACCACATCTACGTGGAGACGTGGAACAATCTTGGTGCCCTTGCCACTCCGCTGCCCTGGGGAGATGTCTACACCGCGCTTGATACTGGTATGGTGGATGGGGCCGAAGGGGCGATGATCAGCTACAAGTCCATGGGGTTCTATGATCCGGCCCCCTATGTTACCGTAATAAACTATATTTTTAGCTGGCATAACTTCATGATGTCTAAAGCTGCACTGGACAAGCTTCCCGCAGACCTCCAGGAAATGGTTCTCACTGCGGGCAAAAGAGCCCAGGATTTCCAGAGGGCACTCGTGGTGGAGGAGGAAAAAAGCCTGCTTGAGGTTCTTGAAAAAGAACACGGCTGCAAAATAATTTATCCGAAAGACCTGGAGACTTGGCGGAAGAAGGCCATGCCCGTGTATGAAAAGAGGGCTGCGGAGGTTGGTGGAATGGAGCTTATCGAGAAAATCCAGAAGGCCGGGCAATAACAGAGAACCGGAGGGGGGCTCATTTCTCCCCCCTCTCTTTATTTTCTTATGGAGGAAGGCTCATCGTGTATAAAACCTATCTTCTCCTGGTGTGCAGCACCGGACTGACGGCAGCGCTTATTCTGCTGGCAATAGTTGTTCTGATTTTTTTGCAGGTTCTTTTCCGTTATATTATCCATCAGCCCCTTTCATGGACGGTGGAGCTTTCACGCTTTCTCTTCGCCTGGGTATCCATGCTCGGAGCGGCGGCGGCGGCTCCGGAGATTTTCAACCAGGGGATGGATCTTCTCGTTAGAAAGTTTTCAGAAAAAGCACAGGTCGTGTCGGATGTGGCCGCCCGAATTTTCACAGCCCTGACAAGCTGCGCCCTGATAGTGTATGCCGTAGACCTGGTTGGAAGAGTGCATTCCCAGCTTTCTTCGGTTCTCAGGATAAGGATGAGTTTGGTGTACGCCGCGATCCCTGCGGGGCTTGTGCTGTTCCTGGTCATCTTTTCCCTTGATTCGCTGATCCTTTACAAAAAGCTTGAGCGCAGCGCCGGAGAATCGTTCATAGCAAAATTAAAACGAGTGGCGGGGGAGTAGACAATGGGAACTGTCGTTTTATTCGGTTTGTTTGCCCTGTTTTTGGTGATAAAAATACCTATTCCTTTTTCTCTTGCGTTAAGCGGCATTTTTACGCTGTTATTCGTGACAGGAAGGCCTGTCGTTGTGGTTGTACAGCGGATGGCTACCAGCATGGAATCTTTTTCTCTCCTGGCGATTCCCCTTTTTATTCTTGCGGGTGAGATCATCAACAAGAGCGGAGCGGGCGAGCGGCTCGTCAAGTTTGCAAACCGGCTTGTCGGTCATATAACCGGGGGGCTTGCCCACAGCAATATTCTTGCCAGTATGTTTTTCGGGGGAATTTCCGGTTCTGCTTCGGCAGATACTGCCGCCATCGGATCGATCCTCATTCCGGCCATGGCGAAATCGGGATATTCAAAGGAATTCGCTACTGCCGTTACCATAACATCTTCTCCGATCGGCAACCTCATCCCTCCGAGCATTACGCTGGTGATATTCGGCTGGCTTGCCGGGGTACAGATATCGCGGCTTTTTATCGCCGGCATAGTACCGGGGATCCTCGTGGGATGCATGCTGATGGCTCTTTCCTTTTTTATTTCCAAAAAGCACAACTTCGGAACACACCAGGAGTTTGACCTGAAGGAGCTCTGGCTCTCGTTCGTAGATTCGCTGCCCGCGCTGGTCCTTCCCATCATTATTCTCGGCGGCATGTTTACGGGAATTTTCACCGCAACTGAGGCTGCGGCTGTTGCCGTGGTGTATAGCTTTCTCATCAGTATTTTCATTTACAGAAAACCGGCACTTTCGGAACTTCCGGCCGTTTTTGTCAAATCGTGCAAGTTGTCGGGGGGAGTGGTTTTGCTTATTGCAATGACCGGCGGCTTCGGATGGATTATGAGTATTGAAAAGATTCCCCAGTATCTCAGTGCGGCGTTCCTTTCCGTAACTCCGAACGGTCTTGTCTTCCTGTTTTCCGTGATTGCGATTTCGCTCATCGTGGGGTGTTTCCTGACGCCAACCTCCGCACTCGTTCTGCTGGTTCCGATACTTTTCCCGGTCGCGCAGACCTTCAGGGTGGATCCTCTGCACTTTGGAATGGTGCTGGTTTCCGCCCTGGTTATCGGCCACGTTACTCCCCCCGTGGGGCTCTGCCTGTATATCGGGTCGAGCATCAGCGGAATTCCGGTGTCAAAGCTTATCAAACCCATCATGCCGTTTTTCGGAGTGCTGGTGCTTCTGAGTGTTTTGATCGCTCTTTTCCCTGAAATCGTGCTCCTGTTGCCTCGGCTGCTTCTTTGATCCGGAGAAAGAATCTGCTTTTCCCAAGGTGCCACCTGGAGGGAATACTTTTGAAGCTGGCCTTAAGGGCAGCACCTCCCCTATGCAGGGATAGGAACCCGGCTCCGGCTGACCGGCATGGATACCTTGCTGGAAATGAGCCGCTTCGGCCCGGAATTTTTAGGAGCGTGATTTCTTCGTGGTTTTTTCACCGGTTGTATTGACGGGTATCTTTTTCGTGGGCGTCGTTTCGGGTTTCTTCAATACCATCGGCGGGGGAGGCTCTCTTCTGGTCCTCCCTTTCCTTTCTTTCCTGGGTATGGACGTGGCTGTCGCAAACGGTACGAACAGGCTCGCCATAGTGCTGCAGAGCATTGCCGGAGCTGAAGCGTACCGGAAGAAGGGAGTTCTTTGCTTCCGGACAGCCCTTCCCCTGGCCGGAATAACAACCCTTGGCTCGATCCTGGGAACGTTTCTGGCCATCACTATCGACAGACAGTACCTCAACCTTTCCGTGGCGGTCTTCATCTCCCTCATGGCGGTTCTCCTGGTGTTCAAGCCTGAGATGTGGGAAAAGCAGCATGAGGCCCGTCTTTCGAAGACGGGGATCTTCTTTGTGTTCTTCTTCATAGGAATATACGGAGGGTTCATCCAGGCCGGAGTGGGATTTTTCCTCACCTGGGGGCTCGCTCTTGCCGTTGGGGTGGACCTGCTTAGGGGAAATGCGATAAAAATGGTTATCGTGGGCCTTTACAATGTAATCAGCCTTGCCATTTTTTACAGGAACGGCATGGTGGATATTCCGGTGGGCCTCATTATGGCCGGAGGAAGCATGGTCGGCGCGGTCATCGGGGCCAGGTTCGCCGTGGCGAAGGGAAACACGTGGATCCGGTGGATCCTCGCCGCAGTGGTCATCATCAGCGCTGTGAAGATGGTGTTTGACGCCGTGTAGCGAGGCTGCCCGGAGGAAACCTGCCATGATATGTTCCACGGGCCGCCGGACTCCCGCGATTGTTGCCGGGGCATCGGAGTGGGATAATGACATCAGGTACCAGCCGAAAAAGGAGGGTCTGCCCGTGAAAAGAAGCCTGATTTCTGCTGCCGTTCTGTGTTTTCTCGCCCTTTTTCCCCTTCGCGCCTATGCCCAGTCTCCCCTTGTGGGGCACTATTTCATCCCTGAATATTACTCCACTGTCGAAGAGGCAGTCGGGCGTCTCAAGAACATACAGCCCATGCTCATGGGAGCCCAGGACGGAACGCTCCGGTCAGTGGAGGCTGACAGGTTCGGAATCCGCTTTTTCTGGACCGTCGGGCAGACGACGGTTATCCCCTTCGACAAACTCTCCCGGATGAGGATTTTCCACAACACGGCCTTCCAGGGCCCCTGTCCGTGGTTCGTTGCGGCGAAGGTATCGGAGGAAGGAGAGCCTCCCTATGTGAGGACGGCCACGAAAGAAGCGGCCCGGGAACTCTATTCCATCATCGCCTCCCTTTCCGCCGCTGCGGGGAACCCTCTCGACCTGAGGGGAAACCTGGGCGGTTCCTCCGATACGCCGACGAAAGAAGCCCTCAAGAACGCCGGGCTCAAGAAGCAGGCGGGCGTGGCGGTCAACCTTGTGGAAATCGGCGGACCGTCGGAAAAGGCCGGACTGAAGGTCGGGGATGTCATTCTCTCCATCAACGGCAATGCCATCGAATCCTACGAGCATTTCGAGAAGAAAGTCTGGCCCTCTCTCGATCTTTCGGCTGAATGGTTCGACCTCGAGATCATGAGAAAAGGAAAAAAAGAGACGGTGAAAATCAGGACCCTGCCGGCTGACCAGCTCCCCGTGCCCCCGAAAAGCCTCTCTTTCGGCAAAGTGCCCGGTGCCGGCAGTGACGGGAAAGAACCTCCGAAACTGGGACTCGTGCTTCGGAACCTCACCATGAGCGAAAAATCGGCCCTCAAGGGGCGGACCGGCGCAGCCGTTCTCGAGATCAAGCCGGGAGGGCTCGCCGAGGCTATGAAGATGCAGCCCGGGGATATCATCCTCTTCTGCAACGGAAAGGTGGTACCATCGGCCGAAGGGCTCTCCGGACTCCTGGTGGAGGGGGAGAATAACTTCCTTCTCCTCCGGAACGGGAAGGAGCTCACCGTCGGGGTCAACACGGTAACGGCATCCTATTGAGTTATGTAAGCCGACTGCCCCAGGATTCCGGATGTTCCCGGCGGCAGTATGGCATCCATGAAGGGAGACGGTTTGTTCGTGCGTGATCTGGTGCAAAAGTTCCCTCTGATTGAGGACATGAAGAAGGGAAAAGAGGTTTTCTGGCTGAACCCGGGGCTGGACAACGTCCTTCCCCGTGAGGTGTCGAAAGCTGATATAGAAGACGCTTCGGAGAGGCTTGCCCGATTTGCCCCCTACATCGTGCGGGCCTTTCCGGAAACGTCTCCCGGCGGCGGGAGTATCGAGTCACCCCTGAAGAATATTCCCGAGATGAAGGCCTTTCTGAACGGGGAAGCAGGAGGCGGCCTTTCAGGAAGACTGCTTCTCAAGTGCGACAGCGAGCTTCCCATTTCCGGTTCCATCAAGGCCCGGGGAGGGATCTACGAGGTCCTCTGCTTTGCCGAGAAAGTGGCCCTTGAAAGCGGACTCCTGAACAGGAGCGACGATTATGCCGTCCTGGCTGAAGACCGTTTCCGGGAGCTTTTTTCCCGGTATGCCGTCTCTGTGGGTTCCACGGGGAACCTGGGGCTGAGCATAGGGATCATGGGCGCCCGGCTCGGCTTCCGGTTGACGGTGCACATGTCCGCCGACGCCAGACAGTGGAAAAAGGATCTTCTCCGGCAGAAGGGCGCCAAGGTTGCGGAGTATCGGGGAGATTTCCAGATGGCCGTCGCCGAAGGCCGGCGGCAGGCGGAAGGGGATCCCCTTTGTCACTTCGTGGACGACGAGAACTCCCGGGATCTGTTCCTTGGGTATGCGGCCGCGGCGGAGAGGCTGAAGCGCCAGCTTGACGGAATGGGGATCACCGTGGACAGCGGCCATCCCCTGTTCGTGTACCTGCCCTGCGGTGTGGGCGGCGGCCCCGGCGGGGTGACCTTCGGCCTGAAGCATGTTTTCGGGGAGAACGTGCACTGTTTCTTCGCGGAGCCGGTCCAGTCCCCCTGCATGCTGCTTGGGATAATGACGGGGCTTCATGACGGAATCTGCGTCCAGGACGTCGGCCTTTCGGGCAGGACAAGCGCCGACGGCCTGGCGGTGGGAAGGCCCTCGAAGCTTGTGGGGAGACTTGTGGGCAATCTCCTCGACGGCCTCTTCACCGTATCCGACAGCCGCATGGAGGCTCTAGTGCGAGACCTGTACACAAGGGAAGGAATCTTCGTGGAACCCTCGGCCGCAGCCGGATTCCCTGGTTTCGCTGCCGTGCAGAGGAACGGCGGATACGCTGAAAGGCTGACGCCCTCCGCCATGGACCATTCGGTCCATATTGTCTGGGCGACAGGGGGCAGCATGGTACCGGAAGGAGAAAGGAAAAAATACCTGGCCGGCTGAATACTGGAGGAAAAGGAGCCCTTTCGGGCTCCTTTATTTTTTGAAAATGGATTCGAGGAGTTTTTCCTTGAGTATTTCCTCGGGCGTTTTCGGTTTCGGCGTCTGGGGAGGCGGTGAGGGCGGTTGGGCAGGCGCCTGGGCGGGAGCCTGCTGTTTGGGCGGCGGGGGCGCGGTTTTAAGGTTGGCGATGGACGGGTTCCCCACTGTTCCCCTGACGGAGAAGGTAGTGTCGCGGAAATCCTCTTCCGCCATTCCCTTGCTGAAGCCTCCAAGGATCCCCTTGAGGGCGTCCTCGAGGGAGCCTCCCGAGAGGACGCCCGCCGCTCCGCCCCTGAGGGCGTTGAAGAGTTTCATGTTGACGTTCCCCGCGCAGCTGAGGTTCAGCGCTCCCCGTGGCCCAACGGTGCCTTCGGCGGTGAGAAAGCGGTACATGGGGTCGTCTTTTGGGGCGTCGGCCCGGGTGCCCTTTTCCAGGACGAGCCGCCCCGTTTCAAGACGGAAGGGAATGACCGCGCCGGTATAGCGGATTCCCTGGGTACCGTAGAGGCGGGCCGCGATGTCGACGTTTCTGAATCCCGAAACGCCCCCCGCGCTCACCGATGCCCTACCTTTGCCCGTGACGTTGAATGCGGGACTGAGAGCGCCTGATGCCTGGAGCGATCCCCTGGCCTGACCGGTCACCTTGCCCCCGAGGTCCCCGGCGAAGGCATGGACGGCGCTGTTGACGTCCACGCCGCTGAAGGATGCGTTGACCGTGTATTTCATCGTTTTTATGTTCATCGTTCCGCTTCCGGTGAGTTTCCCGCCGTAAAAGGCCAGGGAAGCGTCCTTCCCCCGGAGGACGTCCCCTTCAAGAGAGAGGGGAATGCTGAGATGTGTCGCCCTGAGGCCGCCGGTTGAGATGGCGGCGGATGTGGCGGTGCCTGCGAAGCTGGTTTTCCCGCCGGAAACGCGCCCTTTAAAGGTTCCGTTCACTTTTCCGCTGACGGAGAGTCCCCCGGCGGCGGAAACGTCCCCGATAAGGGACCGGAGATCGATGTTTTTCACGGAGATGTCCAGGGCTGCGTCAGGAGTTTTACCCGGCTTGACGGTCCCTGATCCTGAGAGAGTCCCTCCTTTGAAACCAGCGGTGAAACGGTCTATCCTGAAGGCCTTTGCGGTGCCGGACAGCTGAATTTCTGCCTGGGTGACCGTAATTCCATGGAGGGATGCGCTGGGGGAGGTCGCTTTCACCGTAAAGGCGGGGGCAGAAGCTGCGCCTTTCAGGGATACCGTTCCCCCGGCTTTCCCCCCGAGGGGAAAAGGCAGTCCCAGGGCTCCGGACAGGGCGGCGAGATCAGCGCCGGACGCCGTGATGTTCAGGTCGAGAGCGGTGCCTTTGGTGCTCCTCGAAATTTTACCAGCGGCGGTAAGCGATGCGCCTCTCCATTGGGCGGCGGCAGATGAAACGACGGTCTGTCCTCCCCTGTAGGAAAAGGAAGCCGACGGTGAGGTGAAGGCTTCATTTCCGGCGGTAATACCGGAGCTCCACACCCTGCCGGAAATTTCCGGCGCCGCAGGGGCGCCCTTTATTGCGAGATCGGCGTTCACGGAGCCGGAAAGGCCTGCGGCCGGCAGGTCTTTAAGGAGGGAGCCCGCCTTCTGAAGGCTTATGGACCTGATGGCCGCGGTAATGTTCAGCCTGGGGGAGGCGGCATAGTTTTCCACGATGCCGCTGAAATCGGCAGTTGCCCCTTGGAGGCCTGTTTTTCCCTTGAGTTTCAGAGACGCCGGGGTGAAGTCGGCCTGCAGTTCGGTGTTGGACGCAGAAAGGCCAAAGAGAGTGAGAGACCGTGCCCCGATGTTCACCATGCCTGAAAGGGAATCCGCCGTTCCGGAAACCCGGCCGGAAAAGGTGTCGATCATTCCTTTCACAACTGAAGCCGGCAGAAGGGATTTCGCATTCTCGGTTCTGAAGGTTTTACCCGAAAAAGAAGCCTCCAGGGAGGGAGCTTTTCCCGGAGGGAAAATAAGGGAAAGGGTCCCCCTGACCGGGGACGAAAGAACCGTTCCTTCCACGGGGGAGGCGGAGAAGCTGTTTTCAGAGAAACTCCACCGCCCTTTCGCCCTGTCCACGGGAATTCCCCTGATGGAGCCGTCTTCGAGGGATACGTCTCCTGCGAGAACGGGGCTGTTCCATTTTCCCTCGCCCGTGAAGCTCATGGTGAGTTTCCCGGTGAATGTCCCCCTTGGGGAAGGCGGCCAGAGGAGGGAGATCTCCGAAAGGTCCAGGCCGCTTGCAAGCCCTGCAACCGAAAGGAAAGGTGTGATGGTGCCAAGAGCCGCTATTTCGCCGCTGCCCGCCCGGAGAAAAAGGGAACGGAGAGCGATTTCGCCTTCAGTGAGGTCTATTGCTGCCGTACCGCTGAAGGGGACGGAGTTCACCGTTAAGCCCATGTCAGCGGAAACGGTGTTTTCCGCAAAGGAAAGGCCGATGAGCGAAATGTCCGCCCTGCTTTTCCCGAACGTGATTCTGCTGCCGGAGATTTCCGCCCGCTGAAGGGTGACCGACCTGCCGCCGGAGACTGGGGCCAGGGAGGAAAGGCGTTCAGCCAGAATGTCACCGTCGATGTCGGCGCTCACTATGGAAAATGCATTGACAGCTGGTTTCAGGGAAAGAAGAGACTTCGGACTGATCTTCAGCCGAAGCGAAGCGGCGGAAAGAATGGCTCCCTGTTCCGTAGAAAGGGTGATTCTCCCGGTGGAAAAACCCTGAATGGGGTTGCCCGTAATCCCGTCCACCGAAAGCTCCGCACCAAGGAATTCCATGGCCGCATTACGGGCTTCCCGGAGAAGAATGTCGCCTGCGAAATCAGCTCCGGCGACGGTAAGAAAACACCATGCTGTAAGAAGCAGCGAAAGAGCAGCCGCATTTCTGCCGGTGTGCTTCATGGTTCTCTGCCTCCTTTCCGTTTCGGGGGCCGAGGTACTTTTCCTTCCCCGTCCCTCCGGGAAATGAAACTGCCTGGAGCCTCAGGAGTGTTGAGAAATATCTGACAAATCATTATATCATCTCCGGGTGGATGAGGGAGCATCAGAAATGGCGGCGTCTTGTCTGATGATTCAATAATTTTAAAGAAAAAACTCGACAGATCGTGAATAGGCTGATAGAATTCTTTTCCTTGGCGGCGGATGGGAAAACTCTTCCCGCTTTCTGTTCCCTGCCCTTGTTTTTTCGGTAAATATGCTACAATAAGCACCATGGTCGGGAGCGTCCTCCCGCTGATGGCGGATGCTTTCAAAAAGCCTATAATGCCCTGGCAAAGGGCGGACTACATTTACAGGGAGGTTGCTACATATGGCGAAGGAGAAATTTGAGAGGTCCAAGCCGCATTTGAACATCGGAACCATCGGTCACATCGACCACGGAAAGACGACGCTGACGGCGGCGAT